>DATDTL010000083.1:0-14364 GCA_035290885.1 archaeon | reverse complement strand
GCCAGCGCACAAGCTACTCGTCCCAGACTCACAAGTATACTGGCTGCCTCCCACGCACTGCGCCGGGTCTGTCGTTGCGCACGATCCGCTCGGCGGAGTCCTTGGGTCAGCGACATCCACGCGCTGGCAAACGTATCTCTCCCCGCTGTTGCATTGCTCTGCGCCTTCGGTGGGGCACAAGCCGCTTGGAGGCGGCCCTAGTATCGTAGTGGTGGTTGCGGTGGCAGGCGGAGAAACAGCCCCGCTTACAGTCGTTGATTCCCTGCCTGAAGCGGTAGAGCCGGCTGAATCCGTGGCTATCGCTATTACCGAGAAAGTGCCGCTATATTCAGTGGACTTGACAGCCATAGATCGAGACCACTGGCCGCTGCCGGCAATGTCCATGCTGCACGTGCGGGAACTGCCGGAATCGGAACACCCCGACGGTGGAGAATCCCGCAGATTTATTTGCGCCGGGAGTATGAATGCAAGCGTAACGCCGTTTGCAGCCGCGCCTCCTGTGTTGCTCACAACTATAGTATACCAGAAATCTTCAAGCGTGTTCACGGGATCTTTTGAATCCCAGACCACAACGTCCAAAACGCTCGGCGTGCACACGCCGTCAGTCACTTCTACGGTGCCAGAGTTGCTGTTGCTATTCATGGCGTTGCCGGCTATGTCCGTGCACAGCACTCTCATGTTATGGATGCCCGGATCGCTTATCGCCGCGGAAACTGACAGTGCCGTGCTGCACGCGCCCGCGCACCCGCCGGACATCGGATATTCCGTTGAAGACGCCCATGCATCGGTGCCTTTCTTTATCTGAAGCTTGCACTTGCCGCTGGCTACTCCGCTTGCAGCATCCGACGCCGTGGACGTATATACTATGTTTTCGCCTTTCTCAACCTTCCCCGCAGTCGCTGTGCAGGAAGCGCCGGCCGCAGGCGTTGTAGCCGAGGGAACTGCCGTGTCAACGTCAATTGAGCGCGTTGCCGTGGGCCCAAACGCCGCACGATTGTCTTTGGCCCGCGCGCTTCCGCTGCACCCGCCGACCCCTTGGCTGCATAGACTGAGAGTGACAGCCGCCGTTTTCGTGGCTGAAGAGCCGGAGCACGCTTCGCTCGTTGTGGAAGGCGTGCCTGCCTTGGTTATGGTATATTCGCACAAGCTAAGCTGCTGCCCGCTGTCAGCGGCGCTTGAATCGGAATAATCAAAGCGCAGGCTTACCGTTGAGTCTGCAGAACTGTACCACTGCCTGTCAGGCGTCACGGTTATGGCAGGCGCAGCCGGATAAGGATTGGAAGAAACGACAAATGATTTTATTGATGCCATTTCCGACACGCCGCCTCGTGTCGGCGTGGCAAACGCCTTGTAATTGACTGTCTGCCCTTCGGTATTGTACGTGATGCCGGGAGTTGTATAAGTGCAGGTTGTGCCGGTGCACGTTCCAGCAGGCGATGGAAGCGACCTGTCGCTCGTGCCGTCGTTATTCTCGTCAAGCAGTATGGTAATTGACTGTATCCGGAATTGGCCCGTCGCCGTGGCCGTGAACGTTACCGGAGAGCCGAGCATTACCGAGGCAGGGCTGTGGCTTGTTGTGACCGTAGCCCGGTCGCATGAAAAAATGTCCGTAGACGGAGGGTTGGTCCATTGCGCCTCGCCGCTGATGAAGCAGCACGTGTGTGTGACAGAAGAAACCGTGACATCGTCCCCTATGTTGTCCGCCGAGCACTGCTTCCATTCGCCGGCGTATGACACGTGAAACAGGGAAATTGCCACGAGAACTATCAGCATGATGCCCTTGCGCATAGCAAGAGTATTGTGAACTTACAATAAAAAGGTTTCAGGCGATGTGGCTTTGTTTAAAAAGTCCGTTAAGACCACAAGCAGTTGTGATGTAAGTTCACAGAAACACTACCCGTTGGCGTGAGGAACCACTTATTAAACAAAGCTAGGCGATGTGGCTTTGCATGTTAAGTCCGTTCTGCAAGGAAAGTTGCAAGAAAAGTGACGATAGTCTCATACTTCTATAACTGTTGGCGTTGTTTAATAAGTCGGAGATGTGTTTAAAAGTTTTACTCCTTCTGCACTTTATATAGCTCTGAACAGATTATACATATGAACTATATCACAAACTTCCAAAATAGAGTTTTAAGTTCTATATCTGATCATTTCGACAAGAATTTACTCATATTTCTTGAAAAAAGAGAGAGATTACAAAACATTGAAGAAACGTTCGGGAACCAAACTGCCGCAAGACTTGAAAAACTCGCGAAGGCTGGCTTGATAGTGGAAAGACTACGAAATAATCCTTCCGACATACAACGTTATTTTGAAACGACTTCTCTTGGGAAAAACGCCTTGAAATATCTTATTTCCAAGGAGAAGGACGCAAAAAAAGAAGAATAGGACTCGCTGATTTTATGGATGATGATTTTGAATTGATGCAATATCCAAACGTGACAAGATTAAAGTGTTCCTTCTTGGTTCAAATTACAATGATATCGAAAGGAAGAAAAAGGAAGATTTGTGCAGGGAATTAAAGCATGTTAGAAAATTTTCTGGCACGTTTTTGATGGAACAAATTTTTGATGAAGAACAACACAAATACATGGACGAAGCATTCAACAAATTTATTCATGATTCGGACATTATAGTAGCCCTCTTGACAAAAGACGGTAGCAAAGACGGCGTGGGATGGAAAATAGGATTCATGCAAGGAGTTGATTTTCTATCTGAAAAATTCAAGATAAGAAAAAGGCTTTTTCTATGTCTCGAAGGCAACACAGATTCCGAACCAGAACTGACATCCATGATTAAAAAGTGGATAATCAAAAAAGAGGGGTGTAGGACAATACGATTTACTGACATGACCGAACTTTCTGATATATTGGAAGGACAACTCCATGCTGAGCTAATTGACAAACTTGAAAAGGAATATTCCTAATTGCAAGAAATGTCGGGCTAAAAAATCACTTTAAAAGCAAAGCCGGCCGATGTATTAATGCCATTAATTGGGCATGGCGCGATATTCACGCTGCCAGAGAGAGAAAGTTAACGGTTCGGATGCATTCGTGAGCGACATGAAGATAGGATTGCGGTTTGCGGCAGTGACGCTCTATAAAAACTTCGTGAGCGACACCAGCGTCCTCGGCGGGCTGCCGTTCTACGCCATAATAGCGGCATATTTTGCCTTCACCAACGCCATTTTGGCCTTCAAAATGCTTTATGCCCTTGCCGCCCTGTTCATAGTAGTTTATTCCCTCAAGCTTCTTTACTTCAAGAAGAGGCCGGACGTTCGGAAGAGCCGCTTCCCGAGCCTGCTTGAGCGCCTTGAGAACTCTTCTTTCCCCAGCGTTCACGCCGGAAGGGCCGGGCTGCTTTACATGGCTTTCTTTTACGGCCATGCGCCAGTTCTATCCCTGATGGGACTCGCGCTTGCGGCAACCGTGGCGGCGAGCCGCGTCGCGCTGAAGAGGCACTATCCGTCGGACGTGGCTGCAGGCGCAGTCCTTGGATTCATAATAGGATATTTTGCGTTCGTGGTATAAAATGCATTTTAAAATCTCAAAAGAAGCCCTAGTCACGGCCGCAATCTTTGCCATGATATACTGGTTCATACTCTCTTATGTGCCTCTTCAATATCTCCTCTCGCCCTCGCCGGTGACCGGAGGCGACATGGTAGGCCACAGCTACGGCGCGTATTACATGAAAGATTATCTTATACCGCACTTGAAGCTTTCCGGCTGGAATCAGGACTGGTTCCTCGGTTATCCCATGTTCCAGTTTTATTTCCCTCTCGCGTTCTTCATTGCCGGAATTCTTGGCTATGTCATCCCAGTGGAAATATCCTTCAAGCTTGCCACGATTCTCGGCACGCTCTTGTTGCCGCCGGCGGCCTTTGCGTTCTTCAGGCTTCTGGATTTCAGGTTCCCGGTGCCGCAGATAGCAGCTCTGTTGAGCCTTTACATGCTCTTCATTGAAAGGGTGTCCCAGCAGTTGATATATTCCATGTGGGGCGGCAACATACCGTCCACCCTTGCCGGGGAATTCGGCTACAGCCTTGCCTTTGCCCTGAGCCTCGTATATTTGGGTCTCGTTTACAGAAGCATCACCCACAACAAAAGCTACCTGCCGCCCGCTTTCGTCCTTTTCCTCGTGGCGCTCGGCCATTTCATAGTGGCGATATTCGCGGTAGCCGCAACCGTTTTCTTCCTGTTTTCAAAACCAAACGCGAAACGCGTGCTCGCGACCGTGGCGCTGGGGCTCGGGCTTGCCGCATTCTGGATAGTTCCCATGCTGGCAAAGGTGCAGTACACGGTGGAGCACGTCTGGTTTCCTCCAGTAGGGGAGGAGCTTTACAAGATGCTTCTGCCGGAGCCTTTATGGCTGTTCTACGCCGCCTCCGCGATTCTCGCGATCCGTTCCATAATCAAGAGGGACGTGAAAATGCTTCTGCTGCCGTTCGTTGCAATCATGGCTTTTGCCCTGTTCATCTTCACTCCGATATTCAATAACTTGGGAATACCGGGCCTCTCCCAGCTCCAGCTCGTGAAGTTCCTCCCGTTCATGTACCTCTCTGTCATACTCTATCCTGCATCCGCTCTGTCGCTCCTGAAAACGGGCAAAAACGCCGCATGCGTCGGGACTCTTGCAGTGGCCGTGATAGCCATGGTTCTCCTGTCGCAAAACGTAACTTATATCGGCGGCTGGGCCAAATGGAATTATGAAGGTATGGAACCCAAAACATTGGGTCGTGACTATATGGATGCCATGGCATTCCTGTCCCAGCGGAGCGTAGGAAGAGTTGCGTTTGAGTACGATCCCAAGCCTTACGATTCCGGACTGGGCAGCCCAAGAGTCACGGAAACAATACCCATATTCTCCGGGCGTCCCATAACTGAAGGCACCCATTTTCAGTCCGCGGTAAACGGCCCTTATATTTATGACGCCCATTGTGAGTATTCCAATGAATGCAGTTGCGTTTTCGGCCCGCTGACCAACGGCTGTCCAACGTTTGACATGGGCATGGGCATGAAGCACCTCGCCCTGTTCAACGTCAAGGACTTCTTCGTTTCTTCTGCGAAGGTCAAAGACGTGCTTTCAAAACGCAATGACGCAGAAAAAGTATATTCCAACAACGCGTTTGACGTATGGGAACTCAAGAACAACGACGGCCATTACGTCACCGTCCCGGACTACGAGCCGGTATTGGCCGTGACAAAGAACTGGAGGCAGTTGTCATACAAATGGTTCTTCAACAGCACAGCAATAGACGTGCCAATGGTCTGGGCATCGGACGACGTGGACGCAGGCAAATTCAAAAACGTGCTCCATGAGCCCCGAAGCTTGGCGGACCTGCCAAGGCAAAAAATGGAAAACAACTGCACGATATCCGAAACGATAAATGAAGAGGAAATAAAGTTCACGACAAACTGCATAGGAAAGCCGCATCTTGTCAAGATATCATACTTCCCGAACTGGCACGTGGAAGGTGCGGCAAAGGTGTACATGGTCTCGCCTGCGTTCATGCTTGTGTATCCGGAGCAAGACACTGTCAGGCTCTATTACGCCAACACGCCGTCGGATTGGGCGGGAATCGCAGTCACAATAGTTGGCGCATGCATCGTATCAGCCCCACTCGCAAGGAAGGCTTGTGCCTTTCATAAAACTTTGAGAAGCATATAAGACCCTTCCGATAACATTATGCTGTATTCCTTAGAATCCCGGAATTCCTGCAACTGTGCAGCGTTGTATCTACCAGCTTCGACTTCGCCGACCACTATGTATTTTACCCCGTATTTCCCCAGCAGTACTTTGGTCAATGACGATGAAGGCGACGCATATATAGAATCAACGTCCACCGCCCGCTCCGACATGTCTTTCCTGTTCCATAAAAACTCATGGCTTTGCCATCCGATAACGCTGCTGAGTCCCGTGAATGTTGATACAACGGAATCGGATGTATATGCCCTGCCAGTAGCCTCCAGTATCACATCATCGGGGTTCGCTTTATTTTCAAGATAAGATATGACAGAATAATCAAACGGATACAACGTCTTCATGAAAGCAGTGCCGTCCAAAGACATCCCATGCGACTCTAAAATCGCGGCGTAAGTCCCGAATACCGTCAGTATTGAGCATGACACCACAAGAACCGCAATCCCAGCTTTTATGAGAAGCTTCTCCCGTCCGGCAACACCCTGAAGAATCTCCGGAATCAGCAAAGCCGAAGCTATCCCCCACATAATCCACACGTGATAGTAAAACTTGAAGATCATGTTGTAGCGCCCGTCTATGAACACGAATTCCGGAGCCAGTGCTATCAGCGAGCCGAGCGCCACAAGAATATGCGGGAGCGGACGTTTATCTTTCAAGCAAAGGAAACCGGAATATATGAGGGGTATTGCAAAAATAACAACGCCCTTGCCGGAAATCGCATAAATCAGCAGCGCCGCAATGACAGATGGCGCGAGTTTGCGCAGGCCGTGACGTTTTGCGTAAAAAACCGCGATTACAACGATAAAAACAGGAAACAACACGAGGAAATGTATTGCGCTGGTGGAATCCATCGTGAATCCCGTAGGAGCGGAACTGTGAACCGTGAGTATATACGGAAGCGCCATGAACGCGGATAGCGAAACAACCAATGCACAGGACTTGGCGGACTTCACCAACTCGTTCCTTCCGGCAATCATTATGCAGCCGCATAGGAGCGCGGCGTACGCGGGATAATCCCACGTGTTCGTCATGAAAAGCCCTGCGAGAACAAGAGATGCCAGCACAATAAGAGAAAACGGGATTCTTCTTTTGCCTGCAAGGATTATTTCGGTGCACAGTATCACCGCGAGTATCTGGAACGGGAGCGCCATTGCATGGGGATGCAGCTCCTTGAAAAGGAAATTGGCATAGGGGAACTCGTTTATCGTGAAAGGAACGACGCGGGTGCTTGGCCAAGCCGACATATGCAGGAGCTTGTCCGTGAACGATCCGCCGGCCGAACAGCATGTGAGCGGATAATCCAGATTGAGACCGGAAGACAAAATTGGAACGATGTAAGGATATGCGAAAGTCGCGGCCTGCACTGCCCCGAACCCATTGGACATGAATACCACAACAAAGACTCCTATGATGGCATAACGCCAGTTACCGAAGGAATTGAAGATTATAGAAAAAACTCCAAGCGCGAGCAGGGCGTATAATGATGCAACCGCCAGATTGAACGAGATGCCAGCCGGAATCCCTGTGATCTTGGACATAGTCGCGACCATGAAATGACCGAAATAATAATAATTCATGGTATTGCCGGACAGCCACGGATCGGACGGCGCCATGGAGGAGCTTTGGAGTATGCCTGTTATCCGCGACATGTCAGAGAATTTCTCCAGACCATTTATATCCGGGGTCATTGATGCCCGAAGAAGGACGAAGAAGACGAACGCTGTGAGGAAGAAAGCCTCGTATTTGATAGCCGTTTTCGCCGATCCCTTCAGGGCGATTTTCGCCTCCGGCCACAAGGCAAAAAAAGACGCTGCAAGAACCCCCAGCGCCGCCAGAATAGCATAATGGTTGTATCCTACGGCATGGCTAAACAGCCACACTGCATATGAAAATATCATCACTCCCGCGATTTTCGATGCCGCATAGCCCCTGTCCGGCAGTGAGCCGAGCGCTTTTGTCACGACCGGAAAAGAAATGAAACCCAATATCTCTATGGCGAAAAGCCACGCCGCCGCTTCCAATATCATTATCCCTTTTTATCTTTCGGGTAAATATAATATTATGCTTCTCGTGACCGGCGGGTCTGGATTCATAGGTTCCCATCTCACGGAGAATCTCGCGGCATCGGACGATGTCACGATCGTGGACAAGAATCCACCGAAACATCGCGGAAATGAAAAAATAAAATACGTGCGGCATGATTTATGCAATAAATCCGACGCTGTTTTCCGTGGCGCGGAAACGGTTTATCATTTCGCCGCATATCCCGACGTGAAAGCAAGCGGTTCCAACCCGTACGCGTCCTTTCGCAACAACGTGACCGCGACCTTCAACGTTCTGGAGGGATGCAGGGTCAACGACGTGAAGAAGATAATATTTGCATCAACTTCTGCCGTATACGGAAACGCTACTCTGCCCACGAGGGAGGACCATCCTATTGCCCCCGTTAGCATATACGGCGCCACCAAGGCGGCCTGCGAAAGCATGATAAAGGCGTATCATGAAACATACGGGATCGGTGCCACGATAATGAGATACGCCAACGTAGTAGGCCCGCGCTCCACCCACGGCGTTATATATGATTTCGTGAACAAGCTGCTGCAAAACAGCATCACGATGGAAATACTTGGCAACGGAAAGCAGAAAAAATCTTACATGCACGTGAACGATTGCATAACTGCGACTCTGGTAGCCGGGAAGACGACAGGTTTCTCCATATTCAATGCAGGCAGCAGTGACAGTATTGAAGTGAACAAGATAGCTTCAATAGTCGCGGCAGAAATGGGCGCCAAAAACGTAATATTCAATCATAGAGGAGGGACTACAGGATGGAAAGGGGATGTACCTGTGATGATGCTTGAAACAAAGAAATTGCGGCGGCTATTGTGGAAACCTGCGTACAGTTCCGAGGATTCCGTAAGGGATTGCACGAGATGGCTTGTTGAGGGGAAAAAATGAAAGACATATGCATCATAATTCCAACCATAAGGAATTACGGGATCGTGAGAAACTACCTACGGAACGCACGGGAGAGTGGCTTTGACGTTTCGCGCCTTGGATTTCTGCTTGTAACAGAAGATTTCTGCGACATTTCTGCCATGAAAAAAATGCTTTTCGAGGAAGGCGTTCAGGGCGAAGTCGTGGGACAGTCGCTGAGGGACGCATGGTTTGAAAAAAACGGTATAGGAGATTTCAAAGGCATCATACCGAGGAAATCCCATGCCGAAACATCTTTTGGGCTATTATGGATGCTGACCGGAGGATACGACTACGGCATATTCATAGACGACGACACTGCGCCCCTGCGGGGCACGGACTATTTCGGCTCGCACATGGCCAATCTCGGATTCCGCGGAAAAATGCCCTCGCTTTCCTCGGACAAGAACTGGGTCAACGTGCTCCACCACAATTTCACCCGCCACATGCTCTATCCAAGGGGGTATCCTTATTCGTGCATAAACGAAACGATTGGCGTTTCCGAAAAGAGTGTGAAGAACGCTGTCATCTCGCAAGGTCTCTGGACAGAGATACCAGATTTGGATTCAATACGGATACTATCAGGAGGCGACCTCAACGGTCAGTCCGTGGTGAAGACAGTTCCTGCCGACTTCCGCGGCAATTTCGTTGTCAACAGGTCCAATTACCTCACGGTATGCTCCATGAATCTTGCCTTCAAGCGCGAGATAATACCTGCATTCTACCAGCTTCCCATGGACGACAACCCCTGGAAGATAGGCAGGTTTGACGACATATGGTCCGGCGTGTTCGCCAAGAAGGCGTGCGACATCATGGACGACGACATAATAACGGGCATGCCACTATGCGCCCACAACAAGGCACCAAGGAGCACATTCAAGGACCTGAATGCCGAAGTGCCTGCACTCGAAATAAACGAGCACCTCTGGAAGATAACGGACTCGGTACGATGCGATTCCAAGAGTTATGTTGATATATACCGCGCGATAGCCGAGCGCATGATCACAGAGAAAGGCTCGTTCATAAACGCGGATTACCTGCAGTATCTGGGAAAGAAGATGCTGCTGTGGCTTGATTGCGTAACGAAGTTGTCATGAACGGAGAAGTTCCATTTTCAGTTTCAGCATTCCATCCAGTTGCCTGTAAACCACTTTCGGTATCTTTCGTAGTTGAAAGTCCTCCGCTTTTCCTGCCTTTCGCTTTGATTGCATTATTTCCACAGCCGATATATTGAGCCCCTTTCGCTTCGCTCTCGCCAGAAATTCGGTCGAGAACCCGTAAGGTATGTGCTTTATCTCCGGTAATATCGTGGCAACAGATTCCCTGCGGAACAGTTTGAATCCAGAATTGCTGTCCGACAATGGCAGACCAAACATGAATCTTACCATCGCGTTATATACGGAAGAAAGCACTTTTCTATAAAATGGATCGTCTCTATTTTTCCGCACTCCCGCCACAATGTCGCACGAGCCGATGGCATCCTGCAGCTTCCAGAACTCACGCGGATCCAAAGTGCCGTCCGAATCCATGTAGAATATAAAGTCGGTCTGCGGTATCTGCAACGCGCCTTTAAGCGCATTGAAATAGCCTTTCTTATCGTCTCCTGTGAAAACGCTTATGTCAGGCACTCTCAAGAATTTTTTCAGTATCTCCTTTGTCCCGTCTGTGCTTCCGTCTTCTGCGACTATAAGCTCAGCATTGCCGTGTTTTTTAATTATCTCACGGTAAGCCGAGTTCACGACATCTTCTATCACGGCAGCCTCGTTGTAAACGGGTATTACGACCGACAGACTGCCTTGCATGCAAAAACAAAGTTTAGGAACTACTTAAGAATATACTCCCAAAGCATTTCATGCGCCCCCCCGACTTCAACGCCATGGTAGACGCTTTCTTCAAGAAGGAGCAGAAAAAGAAGGACATAGGCCGGTATTACCCCAGCGAGATAGGCTCCTGCCTGCGCAAGGTCTGGTACTCTTATAAGGAGCCGGTTGAATTTGCCCCCGCCCAGATAAAGATTTTCGAGCTTGGCAACATCATGCACGATTTCATCGCAAAAGTCTTGAAAAGCGACAAGAATCCGCACGTTGAGCTTCTGAAGGAAGAATTCCCGTTCAAGGAAGAGATAGACGGCTTCGTGATTTCCGGCAGGATAGACGACCTGATAATGCTCAAGGCCGACGGCACCCAGCTGCTCGTGGAGGTCAAGTCCACAAAAAGCATAGGATACGTCAACGAGGCCTCGCCGGCTCACGAGTCGCAGCTGCAGCTCTACATGCACTTCCTCGGGGTGCACGACGGCGTAGTCCTGTACGTTGACAAGACAAACCTGCAGACGAAATGGTTTCCGGTTAAATACGGCGAGGGCAAGGCCAAAGACGTGATAAACAGGTTCAAGGCGCTTCACAAGTGCCTCGTGAACGACGTGCTGCCGATACCCGAGGCGCGCTCAAGCGCCAAGACCCTGTGGATGTGCAGGTTCTGCGAATACAACGACAAATGCTATTCGGCTACGCCAAAATCGAAGGAATGGCCTTAGATATTTATGTACGATTCCATCAAGCTGTCTGCAATAATGGTAGCCATATTCTTAGCTCAAATCAGCGTTGAAGGATTTACAGATAGTTTCGTGCTTGTTTCATATGATGTGGCAGAACGGCCATGGACACTGGCGACTTCTATATTTCTTCACGGCAGCCTGACGCATCTGCTATCGAACCTGTTCGCCCTCCTGCTGTTCGGCACTATACTTGAAAGCATCATAGGCAGGGCGCGTTTTCTCTTGATCTACTTCTCTGCCGGCATAGTTGCGAGCCTCGCGACCCTGCTCTTCTACGAAGCATCGCTCGGCGCATCCGGCGCGATTTTCGGCATCCTTGGCGCGCTGGCAGCATTGAGGCCGCGGATGGCCGTATGGGTCATGGGAATACCTATGCCCATGCTTGCCGCAGCCGGCGTCTGGCTCTCAATAGACCTTCTCGGCATGTTCGCGCCGTCCGGCACGGCAAACGCCGCGCATATAGCCGGCCTGCTTTTTGGCGCGGCCGTATCGCTGCTGTTCTTCAGCGCATACCTCCGGGAAGAACCCGCGGAAAAGCGCGAATATCCTCTTTCCGAAAGCGCCGTGAAAAGATGGGAAGAGAAGTATATGGGGTTGCGATAATTTTGCCCCGTCATATTAATATATTTCGGTACTTTTTGATCGCCAACTAAATAAGAAAAGTATATAAATCTTACTAATAAGATTATATAGGTGGTGACATGGAACAGGAGTTTGAGGTAACAAAGATGTCAAGCAGGGGGCAGATAGTGATACCGCAGGATTTACGAGAAAAGATGAAACTCGGGGAAGGCTCCAAGTTTGCAGTCGTGGGCATAAAAGATACTATAATACTCAAGAAGCTTGAACAGCCTAAGTGGAAGGAATTTGACAAGGCAATAGGCAACCTGAGGAAATACGGAAAGGAGAAGGGCATTACTGAAAAGAATGTCAATAAAGCGGTACATGACGCAAGAAGAAATGCCTGAAGTGCATGCAATCGTGCCGGACACAAACGTCTTGGTTTCCGGCACCATAGTGCCAAACGGGAATTCCGCATTCGTTCTGGATAGCTGGAGGAACAGAAAAGTTCGTATTATCACATCTTTCGAAATATTGGAAGAATTCCAACGCATTATGCTTGAAGATTTTCACGCTCCACGACAGGATGTTGAGATATTTACTGCATTTTTAATATGGAAAGGGGAGGTCGTTGAACCGAGACAAAAATTTAATGTCGTTAAAGAAGACCCTTCAGACAACAAAGTTCTGGAAGCGGCGGTTGAAGGCAAAAAGCGGATTATGTAGTTTCCGGAGATAAAGACTTGCAAAGAATCAAGAATTTTATGGGGATAAAAATTATTTCACCTGCGGAGATGGCAGCTATTCTCAGGAAAGATTCGGATAGCAGCCCGTAAGATATGTCCGTCATACCCCACCGGCGTTGTTTTGGGGGCCATTTTCCCCGTCTACTTTAGCCTCCAAAAAACAAAGAAAGATACCAGTACATTCTTTCCGAAAGCGCCGTGAAAAGATGGGAAGAGAAGTATATGAGGTTTGCACTGAAAGGTGTTAATTTGGCGATTTGCATGAATTCGCCCCCTGCATTAAAGTTAAAAAGATTTGCCGGCACAATAGATAAGCATTATCATGCTGCGCCACGGCGCATTGTACAAAGGAGGTAGTTTGAATGGCAGATAAGAAACAGCATATGAATCTTATTACGATAGGTCATGTAGACCACGGAAAATCCACGCTTGTAGGCAGGCTGCTTTACGACACGGGCAACGTCCGTGAGGACGTGATGAGGAAGCTCCTCGAAACCGCAAAAGAGCTCAAGAAGGAAACGTTTGAGTTCGCATTCGTCATGGACAGGCTCAAGGAAGAAAGGGAAAGAGGACTCACCATAGACATAATGCACCAGAGATTTGACACGCCAAAATATTACTTCACTATAATAGACGCTCCCGGCCACAGGGACTTTGTCAAGAACATGATAACAGGCACTTCCCAAGCCGACGGCGCAATACTCGTCGTTTCTGCCAAGGAAGGCATACAGGACCAGACCAAGGAGCATGCATATCTTGCCAAGGTTCTGGGCGTTCCCCAGATGGTCGTGGCAATAAACAAGATGGATGCCATGGGCTACGAGGAAGCCAAGTTCAAGGCAACGAAAGAAACCGTGGTCAAGCTCCTTCAGGGCATAGGCTACAAAGTTGACAATATCAAGTTCGTTCCTACCTCTGGCTACAAGGGCGACAACATAGCCAAGAAGTCCGTCAATATGCCTTGGTATACAGGCCCAACGCTCGTTGAAGCCGTGGACACCTTCACGCTGCCCGAGCTGCCAGTGGACAAGCCCCTGAGGCTGCCTGTGCAGGACGTGTATTCCATAAGCGGAATAGGCGTCGTGCCTGTAGGCAGGGTTGAAACCGGCATATTGAAGATCAACGACAAGATCGTGTTCATGCCTTCGGGTGTGCAGGGCGAAGTGAAGAGCATAGAGATGCATCACGAGCAGGTAACCGAGGCCAAGCCCGGCGACAACATTGGCTTTAGCGTTAGGGGCGTGGACAAGCAGGCGATAAAGCGCGGCGATGTCGCGTGCCACGTTGACAGCCCGGCAAAGCCCGTCAAGGAATTCACTGCCCAGATAGTCGTGCTTAACCATCCAAGCGTCATGAGCAAGGGCTACACTCCGGTGTTCCATATCAACACGACCCAGGTCGCGTGCACGATACTGGAAATCGTCAAGAAGATAGACCCCAAGACCGGCGCGGTTGCGCAGGAAAAGCCTGACTTCATCAAGACCGGCGACGTCGCGATCATAAAGGTCAAGCCCCTGAAGCCCATGATAGTGGAGAAGCAGTCCGTGATGCCTGATATGGCTAGGTTCGCCATAAGGGACATGGGCCAGACCGTTGCCGCAGGAATCTGCATTGACACGGTCGTGGAGTAAGCGGCTGCTTTTTCTTTTTTTATTTTCTTTCGTCTGTAAATCATCCCGCCACTGATGGTGAAAATTGTGAAAAAGTGGCGGGCTTTGCCAAAATAGAAGGAAATGCCAGAAAGCACTTTTGCGATTTTTGCGGGGCGGGTTCATTTGGGTTTCCTTCCCGTCGTAAGCACAGTTCAAACATGGTAGACTAACC
>DATDTL010000082.1:0-8269 GCA_035290885.1 archaeon | reverse complement strand
TACGGCGACCTTGCGAAGCAGGCCGTCCAGAGATTTTCATCATACGAAGATCTGAAAAGCCAGAACACGACAATAGAAGAGCGGGAAGAGTACGAGCCGCACATAGAGGCCGGCACCGTGGTTTACGCCGGCGTTGACTATGAACGAATACTCCGCGCAGCCGAGAAAGAAGCCGATATAGTTTTATGGGACGGCGGCAACAACGATTTCTCCTTCATACGCCCGGACTTCAGCATAGTGGTGGCAGATCCCCACAGGGCCGGTCATGAAATGCGGTATCATCCGGGCGAGGCAAACCTGCGCATGGCTGACGTGATTATAATAAACAAGGTTGATTCTGCGAGGAAGGGAGACGTCGCGGCAGTGGAACGGAACGCGAAAGCCGTGAACCCGAAGGCGAAGATAATACTTGCGAAGTCCGCCGTTACCATAGACGATGCTTCTTTAGCGAAGGGAAAAACCGTGCTCGTCGTGGGTGACGGCCCCACGCTTACGCACGGCGGCATGGCATTCGGCGCAGGCAGCATAGCGGCGAAGAAATACAACTGCCGCGTTGTTGACGGAAGGAAATATGCCAAAGGTTCGCTGAAAGCCGTATATGCCAGATACCCGAACATATCAGAACTTCCTGCAATGGGCTACGGCAAAAAGCAGGCCGCAGAGCTTGAGGCAACGATAAACGCCGTGCCGTGCGACGCTGTGCTGGATGCATCGCCTGTTGACCTTTCGCGGCTGCTGAAAATCAACAAGCCCGTAGTGCGGGTAAGGTATGAACTGGCAGAAGACGCTGTCCGCGCCTTGAAATCAATGCTTGGAAAATACGGGTTCTGATCATTTCTTCATCGCTGCAACAAGCCGCTCCTTGAACTCTGCCCAGTCCTTTTCCGCCACGGTCGCGCCCGCGGCCGCAGGATGGCCGCCTGCAGCCGCCTTCAGCCCGATGGCGGCTTTCTTCATGACCGCGGCCACGTCAAACTTCTTTCCCTGATTTCTCGCCGAGGCGTGGACCTTGCCCGTGGACGTCTGGTATATGACAAGCATCTTGTCCATGAACTTCTCGCTGAACCGCGTGGATACAGGGGAACACAGGTTGTAGCGCGTCTTGAGGTTGTAAAGCATGAGGTTGCCGTGCGTTTCCGCATTCTTGCCAAAGTCCTGCTCTATGGAAATCATCTCGTTCTCTATCGTCTTGTAAGAGTCTATCATTTTCTCGCTGCCCGGGGTTTCCTTGAATGTTTCCAAGGCCTCGGCTTTCTCGAATATCGCGACCATCTCTTCGCAGGACACTGCATTCGTTGCCCGTGTTGCGGCTATCATGTCGGCTATCCGCCCCATGAAAGACTCGTAGAGCGGCTTCTTTCCTGTTGCATCAGGATAAGCTTTTCGCACCTCTTCCACAATGTCTCCGCTATAGTCAAGGTTATAATCCCCTATCATGCCTACCGCGGCAATCCAGAGATATTTCTTCATGTCACGGATTTCCGAGGTCATCTTGTAGGCTATGTAAGTTGTGGACTGGTATATGTCCTTGCCTTCAAATCTCGGGTTGTAGTGCACGACGCCCGGGGCGTTCATGTCGTTGTGTATGCTGTGGTGGTCCACAACGAGGATTTCGCATATGCCGGTCAGCTTCTTTATCACGCTTTCCTGCTGGTCCATGGCAAGGTCAAGGAATATGAGCTTTGTTGGGATGGTGGTCTGTATCTTCCGTATCAGGTTCTTTTCCGTGGGCATGGGCTGGGATATTATGTACGGCTTCACGCCCTTTTCCTTCAGGATTATATTAACGAGCGCGCACGACGCTATCCCGTCCGCGTCGTTGTTGAATATCACGACCACGCTGTCGGTCTTCTTGACGTCCTTCAGGAACTTCACGGCGTTTGAAAAATAGCGAGTCATAGGCTTATCTGAAAATAAACGCATTTAAACGGGTGGCTAATGCCACCGCCAAGTAACGAAGCTTAAAACTTTAAATATCTGACAGGAGTGCTTCATAGATGCTCCATCTAAACGAAGAGAAGAAGAGGATCGGGCTCTTGGGTATAGGAGTATATTTTGCACCCCAGCAATATCATGCTACAACAATCCAGGAGTTTAACACGGAAAAAGATGGTGTCGTGCCAACGAGTGGCTGGCTACCGCCGGCAGTGTTCTACCGTGGAAAAGCGATGATACACTTCGCCACGGTTAATTATAGTCGTGACGACAGGCAGGGCTGTCTGTGGGACGCAACAGGCAATATGTCGTTAGAAATTCCCCGTAAATATCAAGAAAGAGGACCGGAAGAGCTTCGGGAAGGTCGTGTGTATAACGTATGGATCAGTTATGATACCTCTACTAATGGCATAAAACTCGTAAACGCCAAGGATCATGGACCGAAAAGACCTGCACCGGCACCAGGAAAATTGAATTCATTAAGGAACTTGGCATATTCCCGCTAAAGTTTGCTTACAGAAACGAGAAGCTTTTCGCCTTCAAACTCAAGCTCTTCGCCTTCGTTAGCGCCGTAGCTTATTTTCTTCGCGCCTACCTGCTTCTTTAGCTGTTGTTCAAAGGCTTTCAGCGCCGGCTCGGAAATTGAAAGGATTATTTCATCTTCAACCTTCATGCCCGCGGCCTTGCGCATCTGCTGTATCTTCCTCACGACCTCGCGGTAAAGCGCCTCGGCTTTCAGTTCTTTTGTCAGCCGAACGTCAAGGCCGACAAACCCTTCGCTCAGCTGCTTGCAAGGATAATCCTTATGCGGCTTCTGCGACACGGCCTTCACGTTGCACATGCTTTCTATTACCGTGTGGAGTTCCTTTGAGACTTCTATGTTCTCAAGGGTTATCTCAGCCAGCGGCCACCTCAGCTTGACTTTATGCTCTTGCCGTATGAAGCTCGCGGTTTCCACTATGCCTTTCACGGTTTCCATGCCCTTCTCAAGCTTTTCATCAATGGCACGCTCGTCAGCTTCTGGCATGTCTTCGTGGTGCACCGACTCCTTTTTGCAGCCGAGCGGCTTTAGCGCGTCTTGGTAGGCGCGTTCCGCGATGAACGGGCATATCGGCGCCAAAAGCACGGCGCTCTTCCTTGCCACTTCGTAGAGCGCATAGAAAGCCTCTTTCTTGTCGGCGCCTTCATATGTAAGCCACGTCCTGTCGCGGACGAGTTTTATGTACCATCTCGAGAAGTCGTTGAGAAGGAAATCATAGAGAGCCTGCGCCGCCTTGTGTGCTTCGTACGAAGAGAACGCGCGGTTGTATTCCTTGATTGTCGCATTGAGGCGCGATATTATCCACCTGTCCTCGGCCCTTTTTAGCGTCACGGGCTTTGCTTCAGGCACGTAAGTCTTTAGGAAGTTGAACGTGTTTTCTACGACCACGAAGGACTTGGCTATCTCATCGACGTCAAGCCACTTGAAGTAGAAGTCATCCCACGGCGCGGAGCAGAGAAGATAATAGCGCAGCACGTCCCGGCCGTGCTTCTTTACGACATCAAACGGGTCTATGACATTGCCCTTGCTCTTGGACATCTTTATGCCGTGGGCGTCCAGCACGAACCCGTGGAAAAGTATGTTCTTGAAGGGCCTTTCGTTGAACGTGATGACCGACGTTATGAGCTGCGAGTTCCACCATCCGCGTATCTGGTCCGGCCCCTCTGTCTGGAAGTCGCACGGCCACCACTTCTTGAATTCGCCTTTGCCAAGCGACGCCCATGCGGCAAGGCCTGAATCAAACCAGACGTCCAGCACATCCGGTATCCTCTTCATCTTCTTCCCGCATTTGCAGGGAAGAAGTATTTCATCCACATAAGGCCTGTGCAGGTCTTGTATTTTCACCGGCAATTCGTCAGCCGAGCCCACGACCTTGGTTTCGCCGCACTCGCACGTCCATATCGGCAGTGGAATTCCCCAGTAGCGCTGGCGCGAAATCGGCCAGTCGCCGAGGCTCTCCAGCCAGTTCGCAAACCGCTTCTTCGCCCACGGCGGCTGCCAGTTGACCTGCTCATTCTCTTTCATCAGCTTGTCGCGTATCTCGGTGACGCGGAAGAACCATTGTTTAACAGCCATTTCCAGAAGCGGCGACGAGCATCTCCAGCATTTCGGATAGTCGTGGGTATAATTCTCTTCCTTGAGCAGCGCGCCTTTCTTCTGCAGGTCTTCTATTATTATCTTGTTCGCTTTCTTGACAAAAATGCCCTTGTAGTCGCCTGCATCGTCGTTGTACGTCCCGTCCATGTTGACGGGCGATATTATCGGAAGGCCGGCTTCTTTTCCTGCCTTGTAGTCCTCTTCGCCGTGGCCCGGCGCAGTGTGAACAAGACCGGTACCGTCTTCCATTGTGACATAATGCGCGGATAATATGACTCTTCCCTGAACCTTCTGCTGGGCTTTGATTTTTTCCTTGAGCGGATGCTCGTACTGCACGCCTTCAAGTTTCTTGCCCTTGAACGTTTCCAGTATCTTCCAGTTCGTTATGCCTGCCTTCTGCATGACTTTTTCCGCGAGAGGCTTCGCAATTATAAGAATTTCTTTGCCTGCCTGTACGCGGGCATATTCCTCGTCCGGATGTACCATGATGCCTGCATTGGCCGGCAGGGTCCACGGCGTCGTGGTCCAGATGACTAAGTATTCGTCCTTGCCCTTGACCTCAAATTTCACATATACCGACGGGTCGGTCGCCTTCATGTATTCTATTTCATTATAAGCAACGGCAGTCTGGCAGTGGGGGCAGACATGAACCGGATAGAATCCCTGATAAAGCAAGCCTTTTTCAAAGCCAATCTTGAACGTGGCCCAGCCGCCTTCTATGTATTCCTTGTCCAGCGTAAGGTAAGGCTTTGAAAAATCCATCCATACGCCTAAGTCAATGAATTGCGAATTCATTATGCCGATGTATTTCGTGGCGAACTCGCGGCATTTCTTTATGAACGCTTCAACGCCAAGCTTCTCTATGTCCGGCTTTGACGTAAGCCCGAGTTCCTTCTCGACTTTGTTCTCTATGGGCATCCCGTGCGTGTCATAGCCGGGCTGGTCCCGGACATTGAAGCCGCTCATGCGAAAGTAGCGTATGTACGCGTCCTTCAGAACCTTGTTCCACGCCGTGCCCATGTGTATCGCGCCCGTGGCATACGGCGGCCCGTCAAGGAAATAGAATTTCTTGCCTTGGCTTCGCAAAGCCTTGGCCTTCTGATAGCTATCGTTCTTGTTCCAGAACTCCTGTATTTCCTGTTCTTTCTGCGGGTTCATGTCTGTCACTATTAGCTTATATGGAAAATTTAAAAGCTGAGTTCACGCCTAAACCATTGATTTTTCGAATCTTCTCATATAGTTGTATAATCCCGGATCCTGATCAAGCTGTCTTCTGAGAACATATGCTGCTTTAGAAGGGCCTATATTTACACAAGCGACAAGTTCCGGGAGCTCAATGCTCCCTCGAGTCAGAATATATGTTCTTCCGCCTGCGTTCCATCCGGCATAAGGCGTCGTCTTATTCGTATCAAGATCCAAGACAGGCACAGGTTCTTTTACGCTTCTTCTATTCCCGCGCCTTTCGCAATATTCTACCATTTCTTCACCTTCATTGCAGCGTCATTTTGCAGTCTCCCCTCTCCGTGTTGTTTTTCTTCAAATTTTACAATGGTTGCAAGGTTTTTGACGGAGAGAAGGCATCGAAAGGCCTTAAATAAACAGGCCAATAATCGTGATAATCTGGCATATGCTAAACATGCCATGTTGAGACAGTTCAGCTTCCATGAAATTAACATTTCAAAAAATTATATAAAATAAAAATGGGAAACGGTGGGAAAAATGCAGTGTGAGGTTTGCGGCCGCGGCGCAGTGACGAAGGCCGTCATCGAAGGCGTGCCGCTTGACGTGTGCGCCGGTTGCGCGGGACACGGAACGGAAATAAAGCAGCCGCAGGCTAGGCATGCGCTGGAAATATCAGAGAGCACGATAAATCCGGACTTTTCGGCCATGATAAAGCAGGCTCGAGGCAAAGTAGGAATTGAGAGAAAGATGCTCGCAGAAAAGCTCGCAGTCAAGGAAAGCATACTTGCCCGGATAGAGAACGGCATGCGGCCTGACAACGTGACAGCACGGAAGCTGGAAAAGGCTCTAGGAATAAAGTTACTGGGCTTCTCTGCGGATGCTGTTGTGCAAAAGCAGGCGCCGAATGAAATAACTCTTGGGGATGTTGCTGTAATAAAAAAGAAGCGAAAATTGAGGATTTAATTGCGCGGAATAGCCTCATGACGCCGAGAAGCGGACATACGTTATGCGGGCTGCCGAATATCCGGTCACCCATTTTAATACAGATAGTATTAATCTATTTTTTGGATGAAGCCCTCGTGGTGCTTTCCGGTTTCTCCTGCAGTTAAACCGGATAAAATCGGTCATTCATTACGGATTTTGACGGGAGCGTATCTTCCAATAATGTCATTCACAGGGTTTATCGGGGTATTGGGTTTTCTGCAGAATAGAAATTATAAATACTCCCTTCTTACATAATTTTCATGGCAAAAAATGCAGAGGTCTTTTTTCTTATAACTGCATTCGTGATTTCAGCTTCTTTTGCGGCAGCAGAACATCCCTCAGTACTGCTCGGCTACTGGAATTTTGACAATGACACAGTCAGTGCTGCTGTCGACTCTTCCGGCAATAGCGCAGATGGCGTGAAGTACGGTCTGGTCAATGCATCAGGTTTTGTAGGCAGTGCTGCCGATTGGAACGACGTTGGCGATAGAATAATCGTTTCAAACCCCACGTTGTTTGACAGCGCAAGGAATCTGTCTATTGCTTTCTGGATGAAGCCGGATTCTGCCGGACCGATTAATTTTGGCAGGGTTATAAATCTTGTTCTTGGTAGCAGTGAAAGGAATGGATTGGGCATAGGTTTTGGCGGCTCCGCCAATGTCCTGCAGTTCGTTGACAACCGGTGGGATAACGTCGGCGTCTGGAGATACGACAAGGGCAGCTCTTTTGTCGGCGGATGGACGCATATTATCGTAGTTTATGACGGTTACTCGTCCAATAACGATCCGGTAATTTACATTAACGGCACGAAGATGCGGATGGTTGAATTGGCGGCCCCAGGTGGCGCATGGGCAGGGGACAACGACAGGCTTGTTATCGGCAACAGGGACGATGCCGCAGACTCTGACAGACAGTTTGACGGCCTGCTGGATGAAGTCAGGATGTATAATAAATCGTTGAGCGATGCCGAGGCAGATGCGATTTTTCACGGGCGGGAAATAAGTCAGGAACCGGTGAACAAAGCTCCGGCGGTGAATGCAGGCGTAGACCAGATCGTCAGTTTCCCCGCAGCCGCTAATTTAGAGGGTACAGTCGCCGATGACGGCCTGCCCCTGAACGGTTCTTTGAGGATAAGGTGGTCCAAGGTCAGCGGGCCGGGAACTGTCGCGTTTCAGGACGAAACTGCCGTAGATACCATGGCGAATTTTTCCGTCAACGGCACTTACGTATTGCGGCTGAATGCCAATGATTCCGAGCTTGCGACAGGTGATGATATCATCATTACCGTAATAATGCCCGATACAGAGGCCCCTTCTGTTCCTCAAAATGTTGCGGCAACAGCTGTAAAGTCCGACCGGATGAATATTTCATGGTCGGCATCGGCCGACAACGTAGGAGTTGCCGGGTATAATGTATTCCGTGACGGAGTATTTATCGGAACTTCGGCAGGCGCGGGTTATATTGATGCCGGCCTACAGCCGTCCATGGGGTATGCGTATGAAGTCAGCGCGTTTGATGGGGCCGGGATCGAGTCCGCTAGGAGCTCTCAGGCTCAGGCAATAACGGGATCATCGCCCATTTTGACTGTCATTAAGGTCAGTCCTAATGCCGCGACCGTGGCCGTGGGGGGAGCGCAGCAGTTTTCGGCGGCCGGAGCGGACCAGTATGGCGACTTTATTGCCGTCAACTATTCATGGTCCGTTAGCGGAGGCGGAATTATAGGCAGTAATGGACTATTCGCCGCCAAGGTGGCCGGAGGTCCGTTTACAGTTACATCACAGAGCGGCATGGTGCATAATGACGCTCTTGTAACAGTAATCAACGTTTCTCTATCCGATGAGGGTCTTTTATCTTATTGGAGTTTTGACAACGGTACGGGTAGTGATTCCTCGCCGAATAATATTAACGGCGCCATATTCGGACTTGTGAATGCAAGCGGCCATTCAGGCTCTGCGTTGGAATGGGGCGATGCGGGCGACAGGATGAGTGCCATTGACAATAATGCATTCGATAATCTTACCAAGCTTACGG
>DATDTL010000081.1:0-4673 GCA_035290885.1 archaeon | reverse complement strand
TAATTAATTAGTAGGATTCCACATTACTTAAAGGTATTGGAGTTCTTAAAGATTATTTCACCTATAAAGTAGTGAAACTGACCATATAGAACTGGATAAATGACACGAATGCAACATGGAATCAACAGCCCCTTATATGCGACAGAACCCTATATTCTATTTGTATGTTGATAGTGAAACAAGAGGCTAAATCTTACATGAATGCAACAGAACCAAAAATGCGGCTTCAAAGTCCGCTATAAGCTTATTCGCTGCCCCGAATGTAACGAAGTTAAAAGTAGAAATGGGGTATCAGTTAATCCTTAACACCCTTTCCCATCACTCTGTTAAATATAGTGCTGGTGGAAAGTCTGTTAAACGTTTGTTAGCCCCCCATTAGTTCAAATTCCCCATAAAACCTTCTCAGTTTGCTTCTTCAGGGCGTTGGGAAGCAAAGCCATAAGCCGTCATGATAAAAAGTACAAGAATTCAAAATATGTGAAAGCCATATGTGACTATAATTTGCACGAATATGATGGCTATTATATTCATTACTTTTATCAGGGGATTGATGGCAGGGCCTGCAGAATCCTTGCTGGGATCACCTACGGTGTCGCCCACTACCGCCGCTTTATGCGCGTCCGAGCCCTTGCCGCCGAAGGCGCCTTTCTCAATGTATTTCTTGGCATTGTCCCATGCGCCGCCGGCCGTGGTCATGAATATTGCCATCAAAAAGCCCGTGACTATGGAGCCCATGAGCAGGCCGCCCAAAGCCACTGGCCCGAGCACGATGCCGACAAGCAGCGGCGATGCCACGGCAAGAGCGCCCGGCAAGGCCATTTCTTTCAATGCAGATGCCGTAACGATGTCAACGCACCTGCTGTAATTTGGCTTGGCTTTGCCCTTGAGTATGCCCATCTTGAACTGCATCCTTACTTCTTCTACCACGCCAAAAGCGGCCTTGCCGACGGCCGTCATTATCATGGCAGAGAAAACAAAGGTTATGACGCCTCCAAGCATAAGGCCGACAAGCACAAGCGGATCATTGATCACGAACGACAATGTTCCGGCTATTCCGGCAGCCGCGCGTGCGGAGTTCACCTCTGAAACATAAGCTGCAAAAAGGGTCAGCGCGGCAAGTGCAGCTGAGCCTATTGCAAAGGCCTTGGTCACGGCCTTTGTGGTGTTGCCTACTGCATCCAGAGCATCAGTGACTTCCCTTATATTTTTGTCAAGCTTGGACATTTCGGCTATTCCGCCTGCGTTGTCTGTGATGGGGCCGTATGCATCCATCGTGATTACTATGCCTGTCAGGGAGAGCATAGCCATTACCGCAATTGCCACGCCGTAAATGCCTGCAAGATAATATGATATCAGTATGCCTCCGCTTACTATCAGCGCAGGCAGGGCCACAGACTGCATGCCAACCGCAAGCCCGGCAATCATCGTTGTAGCCGGCCCTGAACGCGAGGCCTCGGCTATATAGCGCACAGGAGCGTGCTTCTCGGAAGTGTAGTATTCGCTTACTACAAACAGCAGCACTGAGATGGCCAAGCCTACGAGCGAAGAATAGAAAACGTTGCCCTGAAGCACGAAATAGAGTATGATCGCGGAAAGCAGGACGGATACGAAAAGCCCCTTGTAAAGGGCGCCCATTATGCTTTTTCCGCCCCTTATCGCGTATACGCCTATGGCGGATGCCGCAAGCGCAGCAGCGCCTATGGTCAGCGGCGTTTCAGCCGAGAAGCCGAGCAGAGAGCCTATAAGCATTGTGCCGAGCGCGGAAACGACGTACGTTTCAAAAAGGTCTGCAGCCATACCTGCGCAGTCGCCGACGTTGTCGCCGACGTTGTCGGCTATAACAGCCGGGTTTCTCGGGTCGTCTTCAGGTATGCCGGCCTCCAGCTTGCCCACAAGGTCAGCGCCCACATCCGCGGCTTTGGTGTATATGCCGCCGCCGACTCTGGCAAACAGCGATATCAGCGAAGCCCCGAATCCAAGGCCGATAAGCATGAACGGGTCCTTGTAAATATAATAGAACGTTGTTATGCCCAGCAGCGCAAGCCCTGCAACGAACATGCCGGTGACTGCGCCGCCCTTGACAGCCGTGTCCAGCGCCCGCGCAAGCCCGTGCTTTGCCGCCGCAGCCGTTTTTACGTTCGCCCGCACGGATATCTGCATCCCAACGTATCCGGCAAGCGCCGAAAGGAATGCGCCGGCGACGAACGTCACTGCCGTAGGAATGCTGATGAACATTCCAAGAAGCGCAGCAATGATAGCAGCAAAAACCGCAACGGTCTTATACTGTCTCTTGAGGTAAGCATTAGCGCCAAGCCGTATGGCAGAAGCAATCTCTTCCATCTTGTCGTTCCCGCGCTCGCGAAGGAGCACGTTGCGGGCAAGAAACCCTGAGAATACAATGGCAAGCACGCTGGCAACAAAAGGCAGTTCAAGCATTCTTATCACTCTATGAGTATGCGCTTCTTCTGTTTAAGCCGCAAAACTTTAATACATGATTCCTTCAGTTTTTTTATCAGCACAGCGTCGTTCGTTGCCACGGCATAGCCTTTTTTGGCTTCCTGAACGAGGCCGAAGTCGGTATTGCCGTATGCTTCAATAATCTTGACACCCCTGTTTTTCAAAAGCTCAAGCGCGACCCGCGCCGCTGCGGCGTCTTTCTTTTTGCCGTTCCCCAGCTTCTCAAGTTCGCTGATGCATGAGCTTAACGTGAACAACTCATTGCCGGCAAGCTCCGCAAAAATATCGGCCTTGAACTGCACGACCGCCATAAGGAAGTTTGTATCAAGGAGTATTTTCATTCACATCAGAACCTTATTATTCTTTCATCGTGTTTAACATATCTATTGCAATCTTCATCCGATCATCCGTGCTTTTTTACAATTCCTTTCTTTATGCCATGCCAGATTGTTTGCGCATCTTCTTCCGTTCTCACTTTTCGGCAGGAGGTTGTCCGTAAGTTCAAGCCTTTTCGCGTATAGCTTCCCTCGCAACTTCGTTCCATCGTATTTCCTCGTGTTTTTTCATTGCCCTGTGAAGTTCTTCCGGAAGCGCCAAAGTCATATTTTGGTCATTATATCGCTTAGTTTACTTATCAGTATCGCAAATCAATGTATTGACTTTCCGGGGCCATTCTCGCGTTCTTTAGGGATTTGTCTGCACAGCCTTGCCCAATTCACAATATTCGGCCATTTAGTAATCTTCACGAACCCGTATAAAAACTTATCGGCCTAAGTTATACAAATATACAACAAAGCCCTATTGCTACAGTGTACTTGCGGGCTTTTGATTACGGTGTAAAAATGGTTACAGTGGACAAAGCTGTCATAGCGAGACTGGTCAAGGCTGGCAAGCGCTTTGAGGTGCTTGTGGATTCTGACATGGCATATGCTTTCAAGGAAGGCAAGTCTGTTTCTGTGCAAGGCATGCTTGCGGTGAATCAGGTTTACAGCGACGCAGGCAAGGGCACCAAGGCATCCGATGACGACATGAAAGCCTTTGGAAACGACGTCTTTGCAGCAGCCGAAGAGATAATAAAGAAAGGCGACGTGCAGCTTACTGCGGAGTTCCGAAAGAAAAAAGCAGAGGAAAAGAGGCTGCAGATAGCCTCCGTCATAAGCAAGAACGCGATAAATCCGCAGACAAAGCTGCCGCATCCGCAGGACAGGATAGAGAACGCTATGGAAAAAGCCAGGGTGAGCATAGACCCGTTCCTGTCTGTTGACCAGCAAGTCCCTCTGGTGTTGGCAGCGCTAAGGCCGATATTGCCCATAAGCATGGAGCAGGCTGAGATAGAGGTGAAGATACCGGCGAAATACGCATCGCGGGCAGTCGGCGTTCTGAAGAGCTTGGGCGAAGTTACCGGACAGGCGTGGGGCGCTGACGGCTCGCTTGTCGCAAAAATAAAGGTGCCAGCCGGCCTGAAGCAGGGCATTTACAGCAAGCTGAATTCGCTTACCGAGGGGAATGCCGTAATCAAGTGATTTTCAAGAGGTGTTTAAAAGATGAATGAAGAGGATTTCGGAAGAAAACTCGTGATACCCGGAGACGAGATAGGCTCCGGAAAGGCGGGCCATAACGCATATGAAGAAGGCGACAAGGTCTTCTCGCAGGTCGTGGGACTTGCCGAAAGGCGCAACGGCATGGCGTTCGTCATACCGCTGAGCGGCATATACAGCCCGAAGAGAGGCGACGGGGTCGTGGCCAAGATACAGGAGGTGTCTTTCTCCAAGTGGATCGTTGACGTGAACTCGCCTTACGATGCGGTTCTGCCGCTAAACGAAGCGGTCGATGAATTCGTTGACTTCACGAAGACGGACCTGACCAAGTACTTCAATTACGGCGACATGATATTCGCCGAAATCTCCTCGGTGTCAAGGACCAAGAACGTGCAGCTTTCCATGCGCGATCGGAAATGCAGGAAGCTCCGCGAAGGCAGGATAATGAAGGTCGTGCCTGCAAAGGTGCCAAGAATAATAGGCAAGAGCGGAAGCATGGTTGAGATGATAAAGAGCATGACCGGAACCCAGATAGTAGTCGGCCAGAACGGCGTCGTCTGGATAAAGGGCGAGAACGAAGTGCTCGCTGCAGAGGCCATTCTGACCGTGGAAAAGATGGCGCAAAAGCAAGGCCTTACCGATTACATAAAGGACATGCTTGAAAAGAAAGCGGGAAGG
>DATDTL010000080.1:0-8963 GCA_035290885.1 archaeon | reverse complement strand
GCAACGGTCTTTGACATCCATTATTCCTCCATTGCAAGCCTGCCTGAGAATAGGTTGTTCAGAAGCCCCTCAAGATTCTTCGTCTTCTTCTCGCGTATTGCCTCAAGTATCCGCTCCGTGCCGTAGTATTTCCCCTCGAACACAAGCCCAAACTTGGTGCATCGCTTCTGCATATCCCCAAGTATGTGGCTGGATATTATGATTATCCGGTCTTCCCGCGCAAGGTCGGTAAGCAGGTTCCACACGAACTGCTGGACAGAAACGTCCAGCCCGTTGAATGGCTCGTCGAGTATTATTATGGAAGGGTCCTGTATCAGGGCCGCGGCAAGGTCCGCCCTTTTCCGCATGCCGCCGGACAATTCTATTATGCGCTTCTTCCTGCTCTTTTCGAGGCCAAGACGCTTCAGCAGGATAGACGTCTTTTCCCCCAATTCTTTCCTTTTCACGCCGTGCAACTCGGCGAACGTGGCTATGTTCTCCTCCACCGTAAGGAAAGGAAACAGGGCGTTGTCTTGGGGCGAATAGCCCGCGATTTCCGCCATCCCAGTTTCAGAGTCCCCGGATTTCACCGTTATTTTGCCCGAAAGCGGCCTTCTGAGGCCCGTGAGCGTTTTTATGAGAATGGACTTGCCCTCGCCCGACCGGCCCACAAGGCCAAGAATGTCGCCGCCGCAGAGGGAGAACGATATGCCCGATACCCTGAATTTTTCGACGCCGACCACCAGATTTTTCGCTTCCAGCATCACGGGCTCCATAGTATCAGAGATATGTGGACCGAAAAGCTATTTAAAATATCCAAAGAGTCTGTAGTCATGCTTGTAGGCGTAGTAGGAAAACCCAACGTAGGGAAGAGCACTTTCTTCAAGGCAGCGACATTGGCCGAAGTCAAGATAGCGGACTATCCCTTTGTCACTATAGAGCCGAACCATAGCGTCGGGTTCGTGAAGGTGGAGTGCGCCGAGAAGCATTTCAACGTGAAATGCAACCCGCGCTACGGATACTGCATAGACGGCACGAGGTTCGTTCCGATAGACATGATAGACGTTGCCGGCCTTGTCCCGGGCGCGCACGAAGGCAAGGGAATGGGCAACCAGTTCCTTAATGATTTGAATCAGGCGGATGTGCTGGTACACGTGATAGACGCGTCCGGCACGACAAACGAGAAGGGCGAGCGCACGCAGGGCTACGATCCTGCCGAGGACGTGAAGTTTCTGGAAGAAGAACTGGATTACTGGTATCTTGGCATACTCAAGAAAGGCTGGGCCAAGTTCTCCCGCACTCTTCAGCACGGCGAAAAGGAAGTCGCGAAAGAACTTGCCGAGCAGATGTCCGCATTCAGCGTCAAGGAAGAGCTGATGAACGAGGCCGTCACAGCGCTGAAGCTTGACACTGAAAACGTGGCTTTGTGGACAGAAGAGCAGATGCTTGCGCTATCGAGCTACCTCAGAAAGAAGACAAAGCCGATGATAATTGCGGCGAACAAGATGGACAAGGGCGATGCAGAGAAAAATATTATAAGGCTAAAAGAACAGTTCCCGCACCTGAAGATAATACCCTGCTCGGCAGAATCCGAACTCGCTTTAAGGGAAGCTCACAGGGCGGGCATGATAAGCTACATACCCGGGGAGAAGACGCTTGCCGTCAAGGACGCTGACCTTATGAACGACAAGCAGAAAGCGGGGCTGGAATTCGTAAGAAAGAACGTGCTGGAAAAATACGGCACGACAGGGGTGCAGGACGTCCTGAACCACGCGGTATTCGGCATGCTGCATTACATCAACATATTTCCCGGAGGCCTCAACAAGCTGCAGGACAAGGACGGGAACGTGCTTCCCGATTGTTTCCTGCTGCCGCCAAAATCCACTGCCCTTGATTTCGCCTATAAAATACACACCGACATAGGCAAGGCATTTATCAGGGCCATAGATGTGAAGACAAGGATGGTAGTAGGCAAAGAGCATCTGCTTAAGGCGGGCGACGTAGTGGAGATAATCACGAGCAGATAATCATACTTCTTGGAGTTCGCTGCTGCATTTTGTCAGGATTTTCGGCTTGCCTTTGCCTACCAGAACCGTATCCTCTATCCTTACGCCGCCAATCCGCGGAACGTATACTCCCGGCTCGTTGGTGACGACCATGTTCTTTTTCAGCGGAAAGTCCGCCTTGGAACTGAGAACTCCGCCGTCGTGGATCTGCAGACCGACTTCGTGGCCGAGCGAATGTATGAAACTGCCTTTGAATTTCCTGTCTATTATACTGCGCGCGGCAATGTCGGCGTCCTTGCCATTTGCGCCGTCCCTTATTACGTTCATAGCAGCGTCTTGGGCATCTTCTACCGTCATGTACATGGACTTCATCGTTGGCGATGCCCTTCCAAACACGAAAGTCCGGGAAAGGTCCGAGGCATAGCGCATGAATTCCGCGCCAAAATCAATAAGCACGAACTCATTTTTCTTGAGCTTTCGCAGCGAAGATGTGTGGTGCGGCCTTGAGGCGTTCTCGCCGAACGCCACTATTGGAGGGAATGCCATGTTCGTTGCGCCAAAGGTATATTGAAGCTCGGCAAGCTTCGCTGACATCTGCCTTTCTGTAACACCCTCCTCAAGATAAGAAGGAAACTCCTCGGCAGCCTTTGCGGATATGCGGCAGGCCTCTGCTATGGACTTGATCTCTTTTGCGTCCTTAATGGAGCGCGCCCGCGCGAACGCAGGAGCTATGTCTTTCATTTCAGCCTTGATGACCTCGCAAAGCCTGTTATAGTCCCTGTAGGAAAGGGCACTTCCGCTCAGCCCTATGGCCTTCGCCCCGGAAAGAAGATCCCTTACGGCCTTTTCCTTGGCCTCCTTTGTTTCAAAGACCTGCACGTCCAGCGAAGTCTCCTTCCGCGCTATCGCTTCCTCAAGCCTTGAAGTAAGCAGCGTCGCGCGGCCTCCTTTCCGTGCGATTATCATGGAATGCTCAAACACCCCGGAAAGTATGCCGCTGACATAAAAGAAATTGGGGTCAATGCAGGGATGGCTGCCGTTCACGATGACAAAGGCGTCTGCCTTGGCCCCGGAAAAGATTTTCCTTATCCTTTCCATCATTTGGCGCTTTCACCCGGTTTCTTCACGTCCTGCCAGACGCCTATGACGTTGCCTTCGGTGTCGGCTATGCGGGCGTAAATACCCATGCCGCCGACATCCATCTTTGGCATCACGACCTTGGCTCCGGCTTTCTGCGCCTTCTTCAGCGCTTCATCCAGCGAAGCCACGTTTATCACCACTACGGGTTTTTCTTCCTTTGACTGGCGCTGCATCAGGCCGCCATTTATGGCGCCCGGCTGCTTGGGCATGCCTTTCTGGTCAGTTTCCACGGTGTGCGCCATATAATAAGGCATATCCTTCACCTTGTCTATCTTCCAGCCGAACGTCTCTTTGTAGAACTTTACCGCCCTGTCCATGTTGTCCGCGGGAATCTCGAAATGCACCACTTTGTCCATAAAATCACCTTCGTTTTTAACGGCATCATTTCTTGAAGAACTGCCTTATCGCTTTTATGTCGCCGGCGCCGTTCTCTGTTATGCCGACATAAAGCTTCTTTTCTTTCTTCTCTTCGACGTATTTTATCATCATCTCTCCTGTGAACCTTCCGCCTGGCATGTATTCCACGGACTTTATCTGCTTCTTCTCAATTCTTGACCACAGTCCGGCTCTTATGATCGCGCTTACCCACGGCTCCACGATGACTGAATCCTGCAGTATCTCCACCTTGTTTATCACGAGCATCATCACGAGCCACAGTGCTGCCATCAGAACAAGCCCTGGAACATAGCCCTCCGGAGCATACACAATAAGATATGCCATTATAAGTAATATCAGAACGTTGAAAACAAGGAAGAAGTGCGAGCGAAGCGAATTCAGCACCACTATCTTGCTTTTTACTTTTTCCATCGTTTATTTTATTCCCGTGCGCTAATTAAGCTTTCTGTTATCTTGGCTTTGCCTAATAAGTCCAGAAGAAGCCGACAAGTTGTGTTCTATGAGAATGGAATCACAATATCTTGTGCCGACTTACTACTTTTTGGGCAAAGCCTGTTATCTTAAACTGACGACACGAAAACCTTCTGCATAGGCAAAGCCGGCTTTTTTGCCGTTCTCGGATGCCCATTCGCGGATGCGCGCATCCATCTGGGGATTGACCTGAGACTTGTGCTCAGTCAGCGCCTTTATCTTGGTGTCCATGAAGCCGGTTACATCCTCGAATATGCTCGTTTCGCCGCCGAAAAACCAGAACTCCTTAGGGGCCCACGGCTTGCCGGCTTCCGGGTAAAAATTAGGGTTGCCGGCGGCAGGGTAGCCCGCGTCAAACACCGCTATGGACATCATACGGTGGTCCCTGTGATATCGGTGAACATTGTCAAACTTCTGCAAAGCCGGATCCATGCATACAAGAATGTCCGGCTTTATCTCCCGTATGGCCTTCACTATTTGCGACCTCAGGGCGTGGCTGTCTTCCAGTTCGCCGTCAACGTGATTGAGAAAGGTGACGCTGCGAACGCCAAGCATGGCCGCAGCCCTTCGCTCCTCGTTTTCCCGCATGCGAGCGAACTCGTCCGGGGAGGCATCCGTGCCTTGATTGCCTTTCTGCCCGCCGGTGGCGACCACGTAATGGACTTCGTGCCCTTCCGATGCTTTCTTCGCGACGGTTGCGCCGCAAACGAAATCCGCGTCGTCCGGATGGGCGGAGAAAACCAGCAGCTTCATGGATTGCCATTGCGCTTAATTTATAAAAAGCCTATGCCGCGCTGTATTCGCGGTAAACCAAGTAAGTCGCCGGATTCTCGCAGAGGTCCCGCGCTTCCAGCGTCTGGTTGAAGAACGAGTTCACCGCGTTCTTTATCCCTTCGGTGGTGCCTTGAATCGCGTAATTCTCGGCGCGCGCCTTGTCGCAGGCGCTCAAAAGCGCGGAAATGTGGGCATTGTACATCTGATCTTCCGTGGTGGCGTAGCACGAGGTCGCGTTACCGGAGCACAGGCTGGAGGTCATGTTTTTCCCTATGAACGACCAGCATTCTGTGAAGCCTGCCACGGAAACGCAGTTCAGCGAGCCGCCGGCAAAGTAGAGCACCGCAAGTATTATTATGAATATAATTGACGGAAGAATCTTGTTCATGAATAAGCTTTCTTTCAGGCGGAATAAATAGATTGCAGGCCCGCGTTTTTACAGTACTTCGGCGCTCTTGGCAAACGTTTCGGGCATTCTTTTTAAAAATGAATTTTCGGGAATAGAAAAGTATATTAGGCAGGCAAGAAAAATAAGCTTGTTCAAAGCCCGACCAAGAGATTTGAACAAGCGTGCGTGAACTTCAGTAGTTACTATTTTTTAGAAGCTCCTGCGGGAATATGTGCTTCGTGTATAAATAGTATTTTTATACCGTAACATATATTTCCATAAACATCTATGGAGGAATACGAATGGCGGACGATTTTGACATCCAAATGGACCAGGCGAGGATAGTAGTGATCGGTTGCGGAGGCGCAGGCTGCAACACGATAACTAGGCTTACTGACCTGAACATAGAGGGCGCAAACACGATAGCTGCGAACACGGACGCCAAGCACCTGAACGTAACAAGGGCCCACAAAAGAATACTAATCGGAAAGGAGCTTACTAGGGGCCTCGGAGCCGGCGGATACCCTGATGTAGGCGAAAAGGCCGCCAAGGAGTCGCGCGAGACGATAAAGCAACTCCTGCAGGGATGCGACCTGCTGTTCCTGACGTGCGGCCTTGGAGGCGGAACCGGAACGGGCTCTGCCCCTGTGGTTGCCAGCATAGCCAAGGAGCAGGGCACTATCGTGATTGCGACCGTGACGCTGCCTTTCAAGATAGAGGGCGCAAGGATAGTCAAGGCCGAGGAAGGCCTTGCCAAGCTTAGGGAGTTCTGCGACACTGTCATCGTGATTGAGAACCAAAAGCTTGTGGAAATGGTCGGAAACAGGCCGCTGAAGGAGGCTTTCGGCGTCGCGGACAACCTCATCGCAACGATGATAAAGGGCATAACAGAAACCATATCCCAGCCTTCACTGGTGAACTTGGACTACGCAGACGTGAGGACGATAATGCGCTCGGGCGGCGTGGCCACGATAGGCGTTGGCGAGGCCGAGAGCGATGCCGGGCACAACAGGGCACAGATAGCCGTAAACAAGGCGATGGCGCATCCGCTGCTTGACGTGGACTATTCCGGCGCTTCCGGGGCCCTTATACAGATCATAGGCGGCGACGACATGAAGCTTGAGGAGATAAACACCATAGGCGAAACAGTCTCCAAGAACATGTCCAAGGACGCCATGGTCATGTGGGGCGCAAGGATACTGCCGGAATACCAAGGCAAGATACACGTGATAACCATCGTCACTGGCGTGAAGTCACCCTACATACTCGGCCAAGGCGCAAAACGCGGCATGGCCAAGGCCGGCCCCAAGAACGACCTAGGTGTGGACATCCTGTCGTAAGAATTCTCCCTTTCCGGGCGCGGCATAGAAAGGCGCCCGCCCGGGAATTTTTTTCGTTTTCCACTTTCTCATAGCTGACTATTTTGTATAATAGGCAACCGAATTACTGTCTTATTTCTTCAATTCGCATATTTTTTCGGCTTCTGCCACGATTGCGCGGGCTTTGCCATCCGGTATTCCTGCCGCTTTAAGAACCGCCTCGCGGCCGTCAAGAACGGCTTTGGCTGTAAGTATGCCCGCCGCTGCCATAACACTTTTCGCCCTCCTGTCAACCGAGCGCAGTATGCTGACCGGATAATGCTTCTTCTCCTCTATCATGGCTTCGAGGCCGCTCCCTTCCGGATACCGCCAGCCGGTCATTTTCATGCCGGCGCACTCGCCGTAAACTATGGCATCCGGCGTGAATTTGGTGTTGCATACGAGCCACGGAACGTCAAAATCCTCCGACAGGTCAAGGAAACGCGCATGCGTGTACATCGCCACCTTTACATCGCTGTGGATGCCGCGAAAGTTATGGTATTTGCACTCCACCATATAGCGCTTGTCCCTCACAGCCTCCACGTCAACCTCATGGCCGACGCATTTGCCAGGGAACGTCCTGCCCACGCGCGTCCTGAACCCATAGCTTTCCAGAAGGGATGCGATGAACTCCTCAAATATGAAACCGTCCGGACCAAGTTGCATTATCGCCTGCTTGAGCCGGTATTTGGCGGCTGCGCAGACGTCCGGGCGCAGCATTTTGAGAACTGTCTTGGATATCTCGCTTGTCGGCATGCCGTCGTAAAGCTTTGACTTGACTTCCCGAACGATGCTATCTGTCATCTCGCGCGACGCGCCGGCGCGCCTGCACGTACTGTATATCTTGCCCGGGCGGAAACGCTGGCGCTCGCCTGATGCCTTGGTCACATCCATGAAAGTATTTGCGCACGGGGAATATTAAAGAAAATATGTCATGCCAGTTAAAATTCATGCATCAACTCATTTTTCAGTCATGACGGAATAAAAGTCGCCCAAGCGTTTCTGCCGTTTTTCTACGATTATTCCGGCGTTCTTGAACGTCACGGTGCTGGGCTTGATTTCCACAAATTCAAGCCCCTCGGCACGTAGCAGTTTCATGGCGTTTACAGTAAGCGCCGGGCCGCAAAGGAGACCACGCACGCCTTTCTGCCCGTTAGCCGCCCTGATCTCGTCAGTATAACGCTTCAACTGGCTTACGGATTCCAAGCCCACTTTCTTTCTTTTGAGTTCTATAACCACCAAGTTCCCGCCGGAATCTTCGCCGAACAGGTCTATCTGGCCGGATTTCACGGACTTTTCCATCCCGGTAAGCCGCAGGCCTTTCTCTATGGCATCAGGCTCGCGGAATATGCGCAGCGCAAGGTCGCGCTCGGAGCCCGCAAGGGTTATCGTTTCCTTGTCAACGATGTCAAAGCTACCAGCGCACTTTACGGAGCTGAAAAGCGCACGAAGCATCTCCTTTGGCTTCTTCCGTTGGGACATTATGGCAAGCGAGCCGCCTTTCAGCACGCACGTCACATTGCACCCGGCCGGCTGGTAATTCACAGGCGTATATTTCTCTTTCTGGTGAACGAGAACCGAGCCGTCCTCCTTGATTATTAGCAGCCTTTCCCCTTCAGGCAACACCGACCCTGCCCGGCCGTAGTAATTGACTATGCACTTTCCCACGACTATGACCATACGGCCGCCGAGCACGCCTTCCCTTACCACTCTTTCGGCCTCCATCAAATCTGGATTTTCAAACAGTGCCATATAATTAATTAAAATAATAATATATTAATTTAATTATAAATCATCCGGCCGTTGATCGCGAAACAACCGGCTTACCTGCTAATTTTGCACGCGAACCGGCAAGGCACCTGATAAAAATTGACGCTTTAAATGCCAAAAATATGGAGCATAGTGTTTAGGGCACAGGTTTTTCGGTTTCTGGCTATTAGAATGCCATCGCATACCGCCTTTACTTTTTTATTTATTTTTCATCCCTCATAAATTCACGTATTTGAAATACTGAACCCGTAACGGCAACAATTAGCGCTATCTTTCAAATATTAAATGCCGAGGGCGAGCTTTAAATAAGTGTCTATTTTCTCTATGCATGGACGGCAAGCCCAGCTCTACGAACGCCAAGTGCCTGAATCTCGTATACGCATTTCCTCATTCAGGAGCCGGAGCCGGAGCCGGAGCCAGACTCCCATCTTGACGATGAATGCCTGTGCTTCTACACGATCAGGCTCGCCCAACAGCAGTTTCTGGAGTATAGGGCACTCATTCAGCCCGGTACTCGCATATACTTTCAATGGTTTGAAGTCAAGATGCTTTGTTGCATAATTATTTTTGTTTTCTGATAATTACATAAACTTGTTTGCCGAGGTGTTCTTTTGGGCAATCAATTTTTGCGCCTGAACCAAACGGCGTTGCGGTTTTTTCAAAAAAGGCTTCCACGTCAGT
>DATDTL010000079.1:0-11254 GCA_035290885.1 archaeon | reverse complement strand
CGCCTTCTGGGCGAGAAACGGAGTGAGCAATACACTGGTTATAGACCGATTTACAGGGGTGGACGACAATGCAGATAGAGGAGAAAGCGGCACAGGCGTGCTCGTGGCTAATTCATGGCAACGGCTTACTGCAACATGGCAGGGCGGTAATGGAGGCACAAGAAGGATTTACGGGACGGACGGATCCATGATGCCGCTGACAGCAACTTCCGCAGGCACAGGCGGCTATAACGTGCCAAATACATATCTTGGCGGCAATACAGCAGGTTATTTCTTTGCCGGATTGATGGACGAAATTGAGATTTCGAACGCGGCGCTTCCGCCTGCGCCGGCCACGACAACTTCAACAACGACAACTACAAGCACTACCGTTCCATTGCCTGATAAAATTGTGTTCGCCACGTCAACTCCTGCGCCCAACGGGAATCTTGGCGGGATTACAGGCGGAGATACTATATGTAGAAATCTTGCCGCAGCGGCAGGTCTTGGCGGCACATGGGTAGCATGGCTATCCGATTCAACAACAAACGCTATAGACAGGATTATAGATGCGGCCTATAGGGATAGGAACGGTAATATAGTAATAAATGGAAAGGCGGATATAGGTGATGGCGCAATCTCGCAAGTTATAGGGCGCGATGAGAGCAATAACATAATCCCGTCAGGCACTGTCATTTTTACGGGCACCAATAACAATGGCATAAAACATGCAAGTAATTGTAATGACTGGAGTTCTTCCGCAGCCGGAGACCGCGGTGCCTTCGGTAAAGCCGGCCCCTTTGTAGATGAATGGTCGTTTTATCGTAACGATGGCGGATGCGCAGGTGCCGGCTGGCGACTCTATTGCTTTGAAATCTGAATCGTTTTTAATAGTTTTTGATGCAATGGCATAGTGTCGCAGATGAAGCTTATTGTTGTGACGGGCGGGGTCATTTCCGGGGTCGGGAAGGGCATCGCCACCGCTTCTATCGCAAAAATTCTTAAGGAATACGGATTCTCGGTGACGTGCGTAAAGATAGACCCCTATATTAATTGCGATGCCGGCACGCTCCGGCCGACAGAGCACGGCGAAGTCTGGGTCACCGAGGACGGCGGAGAAATAGACCAGGACCTTGGAAATTACGAGCGTTTTCTGAATCAGGACATACCGAAGAAGAACAACATAACCACAGGCCAAATATACAAGACAATAATTGACAGGGAAAGAAACGGCGAATATCTTGGCGAAACGGTGCAGTTCATACCGCACGTGCCAGACGAGATAAAGAAGAGGATACTTGAAGCGGGAAAAGGGTTTGATTTTGTCATAGTCGAGATAGGCGGAACCGTGGGCGACTACGAGAACATACCGTTCCTGTTCGCGGCAAAGAGCCTGCAGATAGAGATGGGGCGGGAGAACGTCGCAAACGTTTTGGTCAGCTATATTCCGGTGCCGCCTAACATAGGCGAAATGAAGTCCAAGCCCACGCAGCATTCGATACGGCTTCTGAACGAAAACGGCATAGACGTGGACTTCGTGCTTTGCCGCTCCATCGCGGCGATAGACGACGTTCGGAAGAAGAAGATAGGCATATACGCAAACATAGCGTCGGAAAACATAATTTCAGCGCCTGACGTGAAGAGCATTTACGAGGTGCCGACAAACTTTGAGAAGGAGAAGCTCGGGGAAAAGCTGATGAGGAGGCTGGGCGCCAAGAAAAAGAAAGAGCCTGACTGGGGCGCGTGGCAGAAGCTGACAGGGAAGATACTCAATCCGCAGAAAACGATTGACGTTGCGATAGTCGGCAAGTACGTTGACATAGGGGATTACAATCTGGCGGATTCCTACATATCCGTGAACCAATCGCTTGACCATGCCGGCGCGCACGCCGGGGCAGGCGTGAAGATACACTGGGTGGACTCCAAGAAATTAGAGGATGCGGCAAACCTACAGTTGCTGAAGAAATATCACGGCATAATAGTTCCCGGCGGGTTCGGCTCTTCGGGCGTTGAAGGCAAAATAAACGCCATACGGTTCGCAAGGGAGAACAACGTTCCGTATCTGGGATTGTGCTACGGGCTGCAGTTAGCAGTCGTTGAATTCGCAAGGAACATGTGCGGCATGAAGGCTCACACGAGCGAGGTGGATGCGAAAGCGGAGTGCCCTGTGATAGACATAATAGAATCCCAGAAAAAGATACTAGAAGACCACAGGTACGGCGGAACGATGAGGCTTGGGGTATATGCCGCATCGCTGAAGCCGTCCGCGACACTGGAGCTTTACAGGAAGACCGGCAGGCTTGCCGCGGACATGAAGAAGCTCAAGGGCATCACCGAGGCATTTCGCATAGGGCGGACAAAGGGAGAATTCATAGTCCTTGAACGCCACAGGCACAGGTACGAGGTGAACCCGTCTTATGCCGTGAAGCTTGAACAGAAAGGCATGGCGTTCCCGGGATTCCACGAAACGGCCGAGGGCACGAAGCTCATGGAGTTCATAGAACTGCCAAAACACAAGTTCTTCGCTGCGACGCAGGCGCATCCCGAATTCAAGTCGAGGCTGGAAGACCCGTCGCCGCTCTTTCTTGGGTTTGTAGAAGCTTGCATGAAGAAATGATCATGCGATCCTGATTTCCCGGAAATCAACCTTGCCGTTTTTTACCAGCCACTTGATTTCCTTCTGCCTTTCCGACAGCTGCGAGCCGGCGGTCTTGAATTCCACGAACACTATGCCGTCCTTCTCGAACTGGACGCCGTCTATGGGCGCACCGAGGAAGCGGAAGTTCTGCCTGTCGTAAGGGTACGAGTCAAGGAACGGGAAGAACTGCTCGCTCATCTTTCCGTACTTAACTGAGAGGCTTTTCCCACGGAATTTTTCATTGGTGAGCAGGCTCATGGCATTCACGGAATTTTTCCTTTCAAGATAATAGAGCAGCGCGAAAAGCGCGGCAACCAGCGCAAGCGCGACCATAACTTCTTCATACGGCATGGAATGACCTTCCCGACAAAACGAAATGCCGGATAAATATCATGGGCGCCAAAGGAAATAAACAGATGTTGCCGCATTTGCACGGCGATTGCGGCAAAGAATGCCGCGCCAAAAATCGCTTGGGCTTTTTGGCGTTTCCTTCATGGCAGAAACGGCTGCGACTTTATCGTTATCATCATTGCAACGGCAGTAGTTTACTATAAATACTTGTTGTATTACTTAACTACATAATTGTAAAAAGAGGTGACACGGATGATAGGGGAAGACGACGATGATCTTGACGACAAGGACGAAGATGAAGACGAAGATGAAGACTTTGAAGACGAAGCCGACGAATGATTTTTGTTTTTTCCCCATCATTTTATAGTAACTTATTTTTCATTTCATTGAACCCGCATAAACTCCGAAGGAAAGCTGCGGGCTGCCAACGGCGTCTTGGCTATGCACGCGATTTTCCCCTTTGCCAGAGGTGCTTGGCGCCTTAATTTTGCGGCATCTTTCCGCGCCATGCGCATTAAAAATTTTGCGGCGCATTTCGTTAATGCTCGTTGAAATATTTGAGGCGCACCCGTCCGCGGAGACGGATGCGTACGTCATGCGCTTGAAAAAGGAAAACCCCGGGTGCACGATAAGGAAGATAAACGTGCTTGACAGGGATGCCATGAAGAAGCATCCGGATGTCGTTGCCGTGCTGCGGGAAAAAGGAATTGAGGCGCTACCGCTTGTCAAGACAGACGGGCGCATGGTTGCCATTGACTGGCGGGAAAGCGATGACGGAACTTAGAGCAAGGAACATCAACGTTCTCTGCGCAAATTGCAGATAAAGGTTTCATATTATTAGGCTTTGCACGAGAAGTAGGCAATGAACACAAGATATCGTGATTTTTGGCCATATAGAGTACAACTGGTTGACCGATTTGGATTTAGGCACAAAGCCATATTATTAGGCGTTGTTGGAATAATCTGTAGGAACGCAATAGGTTGCGGCATGAACTTATTTATTAAACAAAGCCATATTATACAATCGGCCATTATTGACTTTAAATATTTTCACGGCGTTTTTACGTCATGGAAGCATTCCAATTCAAGCGCGCGCCGGCTGTTTCTAAGAGCATTGCGGATATAAACCCCGAGAAGGACATACGGGTGAGGATACTCGGCAGGGTAATAGATAAGGGAGAGGGCATGATGGTGGTTGATGACGGCTCTAGCAAGGCCGAGATAGTGACTGACAGCGATAAGGCCGATGCGGGCGACACGGTAAGGGTCATCGCAAGGGTGCTGCCGCTTGAGTCCGGCTACGAACTGCGCGCAGAAATAATACAGGATATGTCAAAGCTTGACATGGAGCTTTACCGGAAAGCGGCCAAGGTGTTATGATAATGTTCAAGGCGGAAATAACGGATGCCAAGCTTCTCAGGGACAGCCTTGATGCGGTGTCAGAGCTGATAGACGAGGCCGAGCTTTCCGTCACTCCGGAAGGCATGAGGATAGTGGCTTCAGACAGGGCAGTCGTGGCGGTAGTGAATTTTTTTATAAGCAAAAACGCGTTTGACAGCTACGAATGCGACAAGGAAGCCAAGCTTGGCATAAACCTTACAAACGTGATGCAGATACTCAGGCGATGGAAAGACGAGAAGATGACGATATCGGCAGAGGGCAACAAGATACTGCTTAGCTTTGCCGGAAGCTCAAAAAGGCATTTCACGCTTCCGGTGATAGACGTTTCAAAGGAGGAGTCTCCGGACCTGGCCAAGCTGGAGTCCGGCTTCACCGCAAGCCTTACCATAAGCTCTGATGCGTTCTCAAGCGGCGTCGAGGATGCCGAGCTTGTGGGCGATTCCGTTGTGTTCACCGTGAGAAAGGACATGTTCATATTGACATCAGAGAACGACTCGTCGTCCACGAAGCTGGAGATGCTGCCTGGCGAATCGCTGAGCATATTAAGCGTTGGAGAGCCTGTCAGGGCAAGATATTCCATAGACTACATGAAAAAGATGCTCAAGGCGCGCAAGCTCTCCGGCACAGCCAAGCTCTCGCTTTCTTCCGAATATCCGCTCAGGCTTTCTTTCAGCGTTCCGGAAAAGCTGGAACTCTCCTTCATACTCGCCCCGCGAGTGGAAGAGAACTAAAAATTTGGTTCTGCAGAAATGACAAGGAAACGCCACAATCGCGGTTTAGAACCCGCATATAGAAACCCGCCCGCTTCAGCGGGCGGGTGAGGCAATAGCAGGTTCGTGCTGCTTCTAATCGCAAGAGAATGTTATAAAGCAGAGAAAGGAAGAACGCATGGAGCAAACATGCCCGCCAAAATTCATAGAATTCTCCAGCCCGTAACGCCCGCCACTGAAGTTGCGGGATGCTTTACCACTGTCATGCTTGAACCGCGCTTACGACGAAAAGGAAACCCAAAGGAGCATAGCGGTCAAAATCACGGATACTTTTTGGCGCTTTCTCCTGTTTTCACAAAGTCTGTCACCCTTTCATCATTTTTAGTGCAGTAGTTTACTGAGTGTACTGTGAAAGCACAATACTTTCCCTGTGGTGTTCCCTGTTATTTACAGAGAGCCCTATAAATTTAAGCCGGCATCTTCATTAATCATATATGCAATATTCCGCGGAAGTTCTGGATGCGTGGGACGAAGCTGAAGGGATGCGCACCATAAAGGCGTCCCGCGGATTTGATTTCATGCCCGGGCAGTTCGCGGCCGTAAGGCTGCCGTGCCAAGACGGGAGGGGAGGAATCAGGACGCTTTCCATCGCCTCTTCGCCGACGGAAAATTTTCTGATGTTCACTACAAAAATATCTGAAACCGGATTCAAGCAGGCGTTTGCCGCGCTGAAGAAAGGCGGCAAGATGGAGATAAAAGGCCCGTCCGGGCGCTTTGTTCTGGACGAGAAAAGGGACGCGGTCATGCTTTCCGGGGGCATAGGGATAACGCCTCTCAGAAGCATGATTAAATACGCGGCTGACAGAAAGCTTGGGATGAAAATAACGCTTCTCTATTCCAACAGGGTCCCCGAGGGCATCGCTTATCGCAAGGACCTTGATGCAATGGCAAAGGAGAACAGGAACTTCCGTTTGGTGAACACCATCACCGGCGATGCGCCCGGCTGGAAAGGCGAGCGCGGCAGGATAGACGCAAAGATGATATCGAAATATGCTTCGTCGGGCGCCCTCTATTACATATGCGGCCCGCCGGCAATGGTTGAAGCGGTGCGGAAGGCGCTCTTGGAAGCTGGGATAAAGGAAGATTCTGTCATGGCAGAGGATTTCGAGGGATATTGAGGTACCGTTAAGTTGTTTGGGTATAGCGCGAATCACGCCATAGATTGTTTTCTTCAAAAACTATAACAGTATCATACCGATCTGCGCAAGTTATATATATTGCTGTCGGCATCTAAATCCATGAAAGGCGTTTCGCCGCTGCTTGCTTCCATAATGCTGATAGCGATAGTTGTTGTCGTAGGCACGCTTACATCCGGATGGTTCACGTCGACCGTAAGGAGCGTGCAGTCGTCCACTACGAACAAGACGGACACTGGCATGCAATGCTCCGGCGCCTCTATCAGCATAGAAAAGGTGTATGTGACCGGAACTTCCGGCGCGACGGCTGCCGTTTCCGTGAGGAACAGCGGGCTGACAGACGGGCTTGTGATTCAGGGAGCGCAGCTGTTCAACAGCACAGGGAGCAACTTCACGTCTTCATCAACGCCGATAACGGCATTTGACAGGGGTGACGTGGAAACGCTCAGGTTCACGAACGTCAATCTTGCGTCCTGCCCGGGCTCGTTCTCGGAATTGAGGGTGACCACGGGCTGCGGCGGGATAACAGACAGATTCACCAGTGCGCCCACCTGCACATAGTGTGCCCAGAGACGCTTTGCACAATAATAATATTGTACAAATAATATTGTACAACCTGCACATCGAAAGCCACCCGCTTAAGCCGGCGAAAACAGCCGACACATCAGTGGCCTCCCGGAACACGTGTAAATAATCAGGATTTTTGCGCAAAGCCTGTCAGATAGAAAAATTCCATTCCCTTCCGGAGTATCTTTCAGACAGTTCCTCCGCTCTTTCCAGTTCTTCCTTTGCGAGCACGCCTCTTTTCCATTCCTTTCCTTTTGTGAAGCACTTTTCGAGCGCAATTTCAAGGTCGTTTTCAGTGGCGCGCGAAAAGTCTTTTACGCACGTTACTGCCTCTTTCAGCTTGGCGGGGCTGGTGCCTGTTGCGGCAGCCATGGAGGCGAAGTCAAATCCGTAGAATACCGAGCCCTGAAATATGACGGCGCCGTTCCGGAAAGTGAATGCGCTCCACCCTATTTTTTTGCCGCCTGCCATTATTTCGTCAAGCGGCCTGTATTCGGCCTTTATGCCGAGCGAAGCGAGAGCGGATGCCACTTGAGTGCAAACCAGCATGAAGGCGTCGTCGGCGTATCTTGGAAATACGTATCCCGGCGCCGTTATGCTATAGGCGATCTCAGAGCTATGGCAAGCCGTGCCCCCTCCGGACATCCTTCTGAGATAATCTATGCCCATCCGGCTGCATTTTTCCGTTTTCACGGCTTCGCGCAGCCTTTGGAAGCGGCCTACGGAAATGCCGGGCGGGTTCCAGCTGTAGAATCGTATCGTGGGCGGGCTCTTCTCGGCAGCGGCCATCTCGGCGAGCGCCTCGTCTATTCCCATGTTCATGGGACCGGTGTGAAGCTCCCTATGTATAATGCGCCACTTCAAGCAGATCCCCTTTCCTCAGCGATGGCCTTTGCGACCGCCCTTGCCATTTCATGCGTGGTGACGCCTGCCATCTCGGTGCCGGCTTTTCTTGCAGCGATCATAAGGCGGGTTGAAATCTCGTACTCCGTTTCGGTCGCTCTTATTCCTTCGAGCGATTTTTCCAGTTCGCGCATGCTTTCTTCCGGATAAAGATAGAAGTCGCCGGAGAACGACACGGCTTTCACGCGATCACGAACCAACGAAACGACTGCCTTCAAGCCCTTTCCGGCTTTTGTCACCATCTTCCTTTCGGCCATGCGTCAATCTTCCCCTGCCATTATCTTAAAATCGCGGTCTTGCACCTGTAGATACATGCAGTATCCAAGTCCCTTTTTCAGGGGGCCGTTCAGCTCTTCGCCTGGTATTTCTTCTATCTCTTCTTCAGTGAAGGCCGGCGCCCTTTCGTTGGTCCACGGCACGGCTCCGTATCTTTTTTCCAGCAATGGATAAGCCGCTGCTATGATATTGTCGTCCACGGCCTTGTTCTTGTGCTTTCCGTTTGTGGCTTCCCTAAGGATAGCGTTGCCAATTATGGCTTTGAGGGCTTCTGTTCTTTGGGTTGCCGATTTTGCCAGTTCGGGCAGAAGCGACGACATAGTCGGCATGTTCCTTATTGCATCATATTCAGAGTAAACTTTCCCGTTTATGACACGGGTGCCAAGAGCCAGCCTTTCTGCGAGTTTTTCCATGTCGTAGGGGTCTATGGCTATCAAGCCGTGAATAAGCCCGCTATCCACGCCCCATATCGTGGCGTGAGCCGCGGCCAGCTTGCCGTTGATATTAACAGACGAGGCCTTGTTATCGGCCTTGGCGTTTTCTATTCCCAGCCCTGTGAACGCCCTTTCTATGCAGCCTGCATAGTGCTTTCTCAGGTCATCAATGCCCGTGAAGCCGTGCCTTGGCGCGGTGAATGAATAAGCCAGCACGTTCGGCCCTGTCTGCACGTGCGAGCCGCCTGTGGCGCGGCGCACGACGTTCACGCTTCGGGCCTTCAGCGCATCCGTTGCTTGGGCGTAACCAAGAACGATAGTGTCATGTGGGAAGCTGTAGAAGCGGGCTATGGCCTTGCCTGTCCCGGCAGCGCGCCTGAGCATGAACTCCTCAAGCGCCATGTTGACAGCGCCCGGGAACGTTGCGTTGCCCCAGTATTCGTAGTCAAACATGAAAGTATTTCCGCGTGATGATATATATTGTTATAGTAAATTGCAATAACAATGAAACTTTTAGCTCCAATTTATTATATGTAAATAACACTATAGAATGTTCCAAAATAACTGTTATTTACTATTAGATTTTACGCTTCTTCAAAAAATCTTCCATCCTGTCCATCGCCTTTTCTATCTTTTCGTATGCAGTGGCGTAGGAGCATCGTATGTAGCCTTCGCCGCCCGGGCCGAACTCTATGCCCGGCACTACTGCGACTTTCTTTTTCTTCAGTAATTCCATTGCGAACTTCCTGCTATATTTGGAGAAGGGCGTTATATCGGAGAAGGTGTAGAATGCGCCGTTTGGCATCTTCGTGGGAAGGCCCATTTCGTTGAGCCTTGCCACAATAAATCTCCTCCTCCTGTCGTATTCTTTGACCATCTTTCTCGTGTACGCCGACTGCGACAGGGCTTTGACGCCGAGCATCTGCGATATTGTGGGCGCGGATATGGTGGAGTATATGTGCACTTTCTTCATCGCAACGGCGAGTGCGGGCGGCGCTATGACGTATCCGAGCCTGTAGCCGCACATGGCAAAGCTCTTGGAGAACGTCTGAAACGTGGCAACGTATTTCTCCATGCCATTGAGGGATGCAATCGAAACGTGCCTGCCCTCGTATATTATCTTTTCGTACGCCTCGTCGCTGAAGACGTACAGGCCGTGCTCAACGGCTATCGCGGCTATCTCTTCAAGCGTCTTGCGGGAATAGACGGTGCCGGTAGGGTTGGATGGCGTGTTTATCAGTATGGCTTCTGTCTTGGACGTGATTTTCTTTTTTATGCCGTCAATATCAGGCTCAAAATTATCGTCAAGAGATGTGCAGACCGGGGACACGTTGAGAAGCTCAAACATGGGAATATAGCCGAGGAAAGAAGGGCTCGGTATTATAACCTGCTCGGAAACGTCAAGTGCCGAGGCCGCTGCAAGAAGCAGGGCTTCTTGGCTGCCGCTTGTCACTATAATATTTTCCGGGGAGCATATTATCCCGTTCTCCTTTCGCGCTTTTTTCGCTATCGCCTCCCGCAGGTCACGGCGGCCTTCGGGAGGGGAATAATGGCTGCAGTCGCCTGCTATCTTCTTCGTGTACGCGACGATCGCAGGAGGCGCGGGGAAATCCGGCTCGCCCGCCCCGAGGGATATCACCGACTTGTCCTCGGCCGAGATTCTTATCAGCCTGCCTATCATGGTTTCGGGCAGTTCGCTTTCTCTCTCGGATATGTGCATGCTAATGCTTGTTGCCGGCGGCTTTTATAATTTCTACATAAAGGCGGGTTCCAAGTAAATAAATAGAGGGAGGAGTAATGGATATGCATGAAGGGCGTTTCTCCTGTAGTCGCTATCCTGCTTCTTACAGTCATCACGCTTGCCATAGCGGGGATGACCTACATCACATATACGGGAATAGCTGACGTGGCGACTAAAAGCGATAATAAACTCCCTGAAAGCTTCAAGGTCGTGAGCACGAGCGAGAACATGGTTTACCTGAAGAATACCGGTCCTGAGGCCATTGATGTACCGTTATTCTTTACAGAAGACGGGCCGGTTGATGCAACAAGGGGATGCGAGTTGTTGGAGCCCGATGAGATTTGCGGTTACGGGCTTGATATCGATTATGGCGTTCATGAAGTAACGATAGGCGGGGAATCAAGCGAGAAGACGATATTATATGTCGGCGTTGAGAAGCCTCGCCTTGACGTGCCGATTACTATTGCGAGGCCGCCAACAGTCGCATCTCCGCCGCGCGTTATTCCGACTACTACCGTACCTAGAAGTACTACTACAACTACTACAACTACTACAGTTGCGGCTACATCAAGGCGAGTATTTGTCACTTCCGCTACTTATCACGGAAATCTTGGAGGGCTTGCCGGGGGCGATGCCGAGTGCCAATCTCTGGCCAACGCTGCAAGCCTTGGCGGAATATGGAAGGCGTGGCTTTCTGATTCATCTACGAATGCTATAGATAGGATTTTAGATGCGGTTTACAAAAATATGAATGGTGATATTGTTATCAATAAAAAGTCTGATATAACAAGTGATGGCAGGATAACAGCTGCTATAGCTAAGGATGAAAGGAATAATGCCCTTACAGGTTCAAATGGTATATGGACAGGAACGGATAATTATGGCGTAAAAAATGATTATAGATGTGTTGATTGGACTGGAACATTGAATAGTGATAATGGAATGGCAGGTTTTGCGACAGAAAATGGCGCAAGATGGTCATTTGTGATTGAAAATCAATGCTCGAGTGGCGGACCTCCTTTGCATCTTTACTGCTTTGAAGTAACGGCGAGCCCGGC
>DATDTL010000078.1:0-3886 GCA_035290885.1 archaeon | reverse complement strand
CGAGATACGCATAAAAGGTGCGGAGTCCGTAGGCTCCGTGCTTGGCGGCGGCAGGTATGACCGCCTGATAGAAAAATACGGCGGCGAGCCCACCCCTGCCACGGGCTTTGGACTTGGCATAGACCGCGTGATAGCGGCGATGGGCGATGCCCTCAAAGCGGAATCCAAACGCCTGATTTTCATAGCGACTGTGGACAGCGGCAAGACAAGTGAAAAGGCGATGCGTTTGGCGCAGGAGTTGCGCTCGCTGGGCGAGGCAGCGGAAACAGACCTGATGGGACGTCCGCTTTCAAAGCAGCTCGATTACGCCGGCAGGAAAGGCGTTGCGTATACGATGGTCATAGGCGACAAGGAGATTTCGTCGGGCAAGGCAACGCTTCGCGACATGAGAACAGGGAAAGAGAAGGTCGTATCGCTGAAGGGGGAAGAGATTGCAAAAATGCTGTAAAACAGTATTCATCGTTTTGGCTTTCTGCGATTCGGAGACGCCGTCTTCTTTCCCGCCAGTTTTTTCCTCACGGCAAAATAATATGCCAGCGCGCCTATCGGGCCGCCTACGAGTATCACGATTACCCATAACAGCTTGTCCTTGAAGTCGCGCTGCACGCAGTCAATGAGCATCCAGAGGGTAAATGCAAGCGAGGCAAAGCCGATAAGCATTGCTATCAGAAAGAATGCGCCGAATACCAGAGCTACGGCCTGCTTTGCAGTTGACAATACAAGCGAAGCACCTACTATCAGAAAGAATGCGCCGAATACCAGAGCTACGGCTTCTCCAAGGAAGCAATATATCTTGCGCGTTTCCATGGCTATCAGAAAGAATGCGCCGAATACCAGAGCTACGGCAGTCAGAACGTCCATCAATAATGATGGCGTTGCCCGGTATATATACTGAAGGACAAAAATTATTGAACATGTTATTATTGCCCTTCAGATATCCAAAGGAATTACAAGTACGGCTCTGTAGAAATACTATGATTATAATGACGCTTTCCGTTTTCTCATGCAAATGAGCTAATAAACCCAGCCATTCATTGCGGGGTTTGGCAGGAGCGTATTACTCAATAACTTCATTCATCCGCGAGTTTTATCGGAGGCTTGGAGCATTTCAACAGGCCCAAAGTACAAAAAGAAATATGTTTAGGCATAAAACTGCATTCTCCTGCCTGCGGGCGCAAGAAGATCTTTAATATGCCCCTATGTCCCTTGCTTCTTCAAGCACCACGCCGCATTTCGTGCAGTAAGCCTCAAAGCTGCTGTACACGACCTTCGCGGAGCCGCAGTTGAAACACTTCATATCATAACTGCCGCGGAGCGGCATAAGCGGTTTTCCGTGCTGCGACGAATAGCTTTCAGGAAAGAAAACGGTTTTATTCGCGTTTCCCATTTTTTTCCCAGCGCCGGGAAGAAGAAGGATACAACACGATCAAAAAAATTCCTTAGGCTTCCACTTTTCATTTGTATACTTTTCGTGATTATGCATGACGCCGATGCCGTAAAACACCCCGGCAACTTCGACCAGAGGGGACAATGCCGCCCCTACAGGATAGTTGAAATTCAAACTGGCATAATTTGCGGCAGCTCCCCCCAAAATCAGCGTCATTGCAACGGCAGTGTGGAATAAATCATGTCCTCGCATCAATGCCCGATAGCAATAGCGGTTATAAGCCACGGGCCGGCGGTATAAGCTTTAAAAGAATTCCGATGTTAATCATTAGCAGGCTCTTACTTCTGCCGGCGAAAGCCGGTCAGGTTAGAATATAAAATAAAAGCATAGAGTTAGAATATAAAATAAAAGCATAGAATAAGGTGAAACAATGAAAGAAAAGAATGTGCGCGCTGCGCACGACGTACAAAAGATTGTACCCGATACCAGCGTGATAATATCCGGCATACTGTCGGATCTGGTGAAGAAAGGCGAATTGAAGGGAATAGAGATAATAATTCCGGAGTTCGTCGTAGAGGAGCTCCGCTCCCAGGCTTCCCGCGGAAGGGAAATAGGATTCAAGGGGCTAAGAGAGCTCAAGGAAATCAGGGCACTTGAGGATGAAAAAAAGCTTACGATGGTGAGGATCGGCAGGCGCCAGACCATGGAGGAAATCCAGCTTGCCAAGTATGGCAGGATAGACGGCCTCATAGTTGACGTGGCAAAGGCCGAGAAAGCAGTCCTCTATACTTCTGACAGGGTCCAGCATCTGGTCGCTGAAGCCGAAGGCGTGGTCTCGGTTTTCTTCGAGCCTTACAGGAAAAAGGAAACGGTTCTGGCAAAGATGCTGACAGACGACACCATGAGCCTGCACCTCAAGGAAAAGTGCGTGCCCGTGGCCAAGCGGGGAAAGCCCGGGAAAATGACGCTCGTGAAGGTATCCGACGAGCCGCTTTCTGCGGAAGAGCTGGAAGCCATAATAAAAGAAGTCATGGATGCCTGCCGCTACGAGGAGGATTCATTCCTTGAAGTGGACGGCCACGTTGCCAGTGTGGTGCAGATGGGCAACATGCGTATTGCCATAGCACGGCCGCCTTACTCCGATGGCATAGAGATTACTGTGGTTCGGCCTACGGCTAAGCTCACGTTGGATGACTACGAGCTTTCCGACAAGCTGAAGAAGCGGCTGGAAGGCAAGGCCGAAGGCATATTGCTGTCCGGCCCGCCCGGCTCCGGAAAAAGCACTTTTGCCGCCTCGCTTGCCGAGTTCTACGAAAGCACAGGGAAGATAGTCAAGACTATGGAGTCGCCGCGCGACCTGCAGGTCAAGCCGGAAATAACACAGTACACGAAACTGAAGGGCAGCTTTGAGAACACGGCGGACATGCTGCTGCTTGTGAGGCCGGATTACGTCATCTTTGACGAGGTTAGGAAGACGTCGGATTTCCATGTCTTCTCGGACATGCGCCTTGCCGGCATAGGCATGATAGGCGTGGTACATGCCACCGATCCCGTCAGTTCCGTCCAGCGCTTCATAGGCCGCGTGGAAATGGGAATGATACCGCATATAATAGACACGGTAGTCTACATCAAGGACGGCAAGATAAGCAAAATATTCACGCTGCTGCTCGTGGTGAGAACGCCGACCGGCATGACCGAGGCGGACCTCGCAAGGCCGGTTGTTGAAGTGCGCGACTTTGAGAGCAACGCCCTTGAATATGAGATATACAGCTACGGCGAGGAGAACGTCATAATACCCGTCAAGGAAGAGCAGGCCTCCGCGGTTCAGGAGCTTGCTAAGAAGCAGATTCTTGCCGAGCTGCGCAAGTACGACAGGAACGCCGACGTGGAATTCCTGTCCGCCAATAGCATAACAGCGTACGTCGAGAATGACGTGATGGCGAGGATAATAGGCAAGGAAGGACGCAACGTAAAGGAGCTTGAGGAGAAGCTGGGCCTGCGCATAGATGTTTCGCCGCGAGTGGCTACAATGGGCAAGGAGGCGAAGTTCGTCTACGACGAGTCCGGCGGCTACATACTCTTCAATTTCCACGAGCGGCTGCAGGGCCGCGTCGCCAACTTCCACGTGGACGGCGACTATCTCTTTTCCGCCACCATAGGCAAGGGTGGAAGCGTCCGGGTTTCAAAGACAAGCGACACCGGCAAGGAGCTGATGAAAGCGCTTGTGAAGGGTACTCTCTCAGTGTTCGTGTAGCCTCTTTAAAGGTTTCTTTTAAAAATTAGATACCGTTAACTTTTTGGGCAATAGCGTGAATATCACGCCATGCCCGCAGCGTTGTTGACGGCAAGGAAGTTAACGATATCAAAAATTATCGTCTGTCCGCTCGCGTAGCTCAGCTTGGACAGAGCACTTCCCTCCTAGAGGTGAACTGAGCCGCAAGGCGATGAAGAGTCCTGAAGTGAGGAAGGGGTCGCGCGTTCAAATCGCGTCGCGGGCAT
>DATDTL010000077.1:0-15348 GCA_035290885.1 archaeon | reverse complement strand
GTTGCTTTTGTTAATTTATAACATAATATTTGTCATGCCGCTTGCAGTAATACTTCTGATGGCCTATTCGGGCACCAAAATTTCTTTCATAAAGAGTTGGAAGCAGAAAAACAAATCATACATGAGGCTCGCTACAGGTATCCTCCTTATAGCCCTCGGCTTTGCTCTTATGCTTATAGCTAACGGGACAATAAATCTTGGATAAGAAGCCCGCCAGACATGACAGCACATTCATTAATTTCATGCCTTGTGAAGCCAGTGGTTGCAGTATTTTTACTTAAATAGTTTTTTGATAAATCGGAATATGCCGGCCGGAAATGACGAAAACCATAGCGTTGTAAATTTGACAAACCGTGTCAGTTACGATCTTTTTACAGACGGCGTATGTGTAGATGGCAAACCGGCACATATAACGTCCATGCCCAAAAGAATTTTAAGGCAGCTCGTCGTAAAGCGGGGTTCTGTATGTTCTGACAATGAGCTTTTGACGTGTGCCGACAGCAATGGCGGAAAACCCGCGCTACGACAACACATAAAGAGTCTCAGACTATCATTGGGCGATTCGGGAAAAACGCCTGCCATCATAATACAATCCGGCGACGGCTATATAATTGGGGGCACGTATGCTCTTTCGCCCGTTGAATATAAAATTCATGGATATGCGAAATCAAGGGCAGGAACCGCCGTTTCTTTTGAAGAAATCGGGAGGCATGTTGGCATAGGGGGTACGTGGGACTCGCAGGTCAGACATTATGTACATAGGCTTAATCATAAAGTTCTTGGAGAAGAAAGATTGGCCAGTGTTACTGGTTTCGGCTATGCCTATCTTGGATGCATGGAAACTGAAATATTGCGTTCCGGCGATATCACATATGAAGCCAATTCCCATATGGTTTACCGCAATGGGCAGGATATTAGAATGGGAATCGCAGATAAGCTTGCCTTAAAGCACATGATGGAACATGCCGGGGAAGTTGTTTCAAGGGCTTATCTGTCACGGTTTTTAGGTGGCGTTGTTGGCAATGCCATGACGAAGAGGATGGTGCGAATCAATAAGGCCGTTTCCGGGCCCGAAAGAGGCGGCGATTGCATAACTACGGTAAGAGGCAAAGGCTACGCGTTTTTAGCGCCGGTGACGCGGGAAACAATCACTTACACATAGGAAACGGTGTTCAATTCGCGCTTAAATATATTTCTTTTTAATTATTATCGCTCTCACGTACCCGGAAGGATTGTACCGTTGCAGTCTTGTTCTACGCTGGTCGCTAAACAAAGGGTTAAATAAGTAAGGTTATAATAAAGAGGAGAGGATTATGCCGCATAAAGGAAGACCAAGACGAGGATCACTGCAATACAAGAGAGTCAGGGCCAAGCGCATTTACCCAAGGGTATCATTTTTCAGGGAAGGCACCGAAGCCAAGCCCATGATGTTCGCAGGATGGAAAGCCGGCATGACGCACGTCAAATACACTGACAGTGATTCCAAGTCGCCAACCTACGGCAAGGTAATCACCAAGGCTGCCACTATATTAGAAACTCCTTCTCTTCTTGTTTGCGGCGTAAGATTCTACGCCAATAACCGTTCTGTCGGGGAAAAATGGATGGAGAACCTTCCCAAAAACGTGCAGAAAAAATCCGGCAATCAGGCAGGCAAGTTTGCAGAGAATGCCAAGGATGCCCGGCTCATAGTTGCAACGCAACCCAGAAAAAGCGGCATGAAGAAGGACATGCCCGAAATATTTGAGATAGGAATAGGCGGAGAAGCTCCTACAAAAATAGAATATGCCAAGTCGCTTCTTGGCAAAGAAATAAGCGCAAAGGATATATTTGTTTCTGGCGAGGCTATAGACGTCACCGGAGTCACGCAAGGTTTCGGTTACACCGGCCCTGTAAAAAGATACGGGATAAGAATACAATTCAGAAAAGACAAGCAGATGAACAGGCACGTGGGCTCCCTAGGCCCGACGACCCCCGGAAAGGTGGACTGGAGGGTGCCTCAGGCAGGCCAGTACGGATTCTTCACAAGGACTGAAAAAAACAAGAGGGTGCTTTTGATTGGCAACGAGCCGGCGAAGATAAACGCGAACGGCGGAATGCTGGGTTACGGCCTTGTGAAAAGCGATTATATGCTTATAGAGGGCTCGTTGCCCGGAACAAGGAAGCGATTGGTGATGCTCAGGAAGGCAGACGGCAAGGCGCTGCCGGTGGAGCTGTCGTACGTTTCGCTTAAGAGCAAGCAGGGCGTGTAATGATTATGGCAAAAATATACGACGTCAACGGCAAGGAAGCAGGGAACGTGGAACTGCCTGCGATATTCAAGACCGAGTACAAGCCTTCGCTTGTCAAGAAGGTCGTGCTCGCAATCCAGTCCAACAAGAGGCAGGCTTACGGAAGGTCTCCCATGGCAGGCAAGAAGACGTCGGCCCACTACCACGGCAGCAGGCATTACAGATATACGATGATGAACAAGGAGATGGCAAGAATCTCAAGAATACACGGAAGGATAGGCAACCTCGCGTTCACGGCAAGGTTCGTGGCGCAGGCGGTGAAGGGAAGGAAGGCGCATCCGCCGGTTGCAGAAAAAGTATGGTCAAAAAAAATCAACAAGAAGGAATCCCAAGCCGCAGTGAAATCGCTTATAGCTGCCACGGGCAACGCGGAAATGGTCACTGCAAGAGGGCACAGGTTTGAGAAGCAGTTGCCTGTCATAGTTACCGATGATTTTGAAAAAATTACGAAATCCAAGCAGATGGCAACTGCACTGGAAAAGGTGCTTGGCGTCAACGAAATGGAAAGGTCGGGCCAGAAGAAAGTGAGAGCCGGAAAAGGAAAGGGCAGGGGAAGGAGATACAGGCAGAAGGTAGGGCCCTTGCTAGTTGTGTCCAAGAGTTGCGATGCCATGAAGGCATGCTCGGGATTGCCTGGGGTGAATACCGTCACCGCGGCAAACGTGAGTGCCGAGGCGCTTGCACCGGGGACGCACGCAGGAAGGCTCGCGGTTTACACGGTTTCAGCTCTCAAGGAGCTTGAAAAGAGGTTTGCATGATTTATGGCCGAAGAAAAGAAAAGCAAAACGGCTGAGACATCGGCAAAGCCTGCATTGAAAGCAAAGAAGCCTGCGATGAAAGATGAGAAGGCTGTTGTTCAGACGCAGAAGGAAACGGTTGCAATAAAGGAAGACCCTTACAAGACGGTCAAGTTCGTGCTCATGACGGAAAAGGCCGTACAGTTGATAGAAAGGGAAAACAAGATGGTATTTGTCGTGGACATCAAGGCTGAAAAGGACGGCGTAAAGAAATCAGTTGAAAGCATGTTCGGCACGCCTGTAGTTTCAGTAAGGACGTCCATAGACCAGAAGAGAAGGAAGCGTGCGTACGTCAAATTCAAGAATGAAGGCGCGGCCGGCGACATAGCGATAAAGCTTGGAATAATCTGATGGTGAAACAATGGGAAAGAACTTGATACAACAGAGGAGAGGAAAGGGCAATCCTAGATACAGGTCGCCTTCTCACAGGTTCCCGGGCCTTGCGACGTATGATAACATCCCCAAGGGAGTGACGCAGGGCACGGTCATGAAGATAATAGACGCGCCGGGCAAGACGCTTCCACTTGCAGAAGTGGATTTTGACGGCAAACGGGTGCTGCACCTGCCGCATCAGGGCATAACCGTGGGACAGACCATATCCATGTCGTCCATTGAAGAAGGCAACATAAGCGCGCTGAAAGACATTCCGGAAGGGACGAGAATTTATAATATTGAATTGAGGCCGGGCGACGGAGGCAAGCTCTGCAGAAGCTCGGGCACGTTTGCAGTCGTGATCGCAAGGGAAGAGAAGAAGGTCACGGTGATGTTGCCTTCCAAGAAAAAAGCAGAAATGCCGGTAGACTGCAGGGCCACGATTGGCACGACCGCAGGCTCAGGCAGGAAGGACAAGCCTTTTATGAAGGCCGGAAACAAGTACCATGCGATGAAGGCTCTTGGCAAGTTCACGGCAAAGACATCGGCGACGAACAAGAACGTAGTGCAGCATCCGTTCGGCGGAAAGAACTTTGGAAAGCACAAGACGGTTTCAAGGGACGCTCCTCCGGGAAGGAAGGTCGGAAGCATTGCGGCAAGGAGAACTGGAAGGAAGAAGTGATTAAATGGCAAAGAAATTTTTGTTCAAGGGGAAAACCACAGAAGAGCTCCAGGCCATGAACATGGAGGAGTTCAGCAAGTTCGTGGACTCCCGCGCAAGAAGGGCGCTTCTGCGTGGATACACGAAGCAGGAGAAAAAATTCATAGAAGACTTGAGAAAGAACGACGGCAAGCTGATAAGGACGCATTGCCGCGACATGGTCATAATCCCGGAGATGGTGGGAAATAAGATAGCCATCTACAACGGAAAGGAATACTTTTCAGTTGACATAAAAGTGGAGATGCTGGGACGCAGGCTTGGGGAGTTCTCCCTTGCGCGGGTCCGGGTAAAGCACTCGTCGCCCGGCATAGGAGCCACGCGCTCAAGCAAGGCGGTAGCCCTGAAGTAAGAGTGATAAAAATGCCATACACGTTCGCGCCGGAGGAGAAGCATGCCAAGGCATACGGCAGCAATCTCAGGATCAGCCCGAAGACAGGGCATCTGATATGCAACATGATAAAGAGGAAGAAGTTCAACGTTGCCAAAAGCATGCTGGAAGACATGTATGCCGGAAAGCGGAGCATGAAAGGCAAATACTACACGAAAACCGTAAAGGAGATGCTGGACCTGCTCGCAAGCTGCGAAAAGAACGCGCAAGTGCTGGGGCTGGACATGGACAAGCTCTTTGTTCACGCTTCCTCGCACAAGGGAACGATGCTAAGAAGAAGGAGAAGGAAGTCGGGTTACGGCTCAATCATGAAGACAGCGAACGTGGAAATGATGCTTATTGAGAGGGGAAAGCAGTCCAAGCCATCAGTTGCCAAAACGGTGAAAAAATGAAGGAAAGAATATTCATAAACAAGGCCAAGGAAGAGGTCAATATGCAGGAGTACATACGAAAGCACTTCTCCACGGCCAAGGTGGGGGACATAGAGATACAGAAGACGCCGATAATGACAAGAATAGTGCTTCATACGACGACCCCTGGATTAATAATCGGCTCCGGCGGTGAAAAAATACGGGAAATAACGGACATGCTCAGGGAGAAGTTCAAGATAGATAATCCGCAAATAGACGTGCAGAAGATAAACGATGCCAATCTGGATGCGGGCATAATGGCAAAGAGCATAGCATCCCAGATAGAATCGGGCGTAAATTACAGGAGGCTTGGCAACTTTTATCTTGAGAGGATAATGAGGTCCGGAGCCATTGGGTGCGAAATAGTCATGTCCGGAAAGCTTTCCGGAGAAAGGTCGCGAAGGGACAGGTTCGTGGCAGGCTATCTGAAGAAGGCCGGGGAGATGGCACGGATTCATGTTCGCAAGGGATTCACTGTGGCCAATCCCAAGCTTGGCAACATAGGCGTGTCCGTGCAGATAATGGTGGATTATCCGGAATCCGTCACGGCAAGCGTGAGAAAGATGATTGACGTTCCGGTGACCGCTGAAGCTGTTGCAGAGGCAGTCACGGAAACGGCTCCTGCTGAAGCGGTTCCTGTCATCGTGGAAGCGGAGAAGAAGCCTGCAAAGAAGGCGAAGAAGAAAACGGAAGAGAAGCCGGCAGCAGAGGAAGAGAGCAAGGAATGATTATATGGCGCTTATAAAGAAAGACAAGCTAAAGGCTTTGAAGGCCGGAGAAATAGACGCCAAGATACAGGAGATAAAGCTTGAGTTGTCCAAGGAAATGGCGCTCAGCGAAGTAGGAAGCACGGTCAAGAATCCCGGAAACATACGGGAGATGAGACGGACAATAGCGAAACTACTCACGAAAAAGAGAGGTGGTTGAAGATAGCAGTTTGCCCAAAATGCGGTTTGCCAAAGGAATTGTGCGTGTGCGAGACGATAGCGAAGGAGTCAAGAAAAATAACCATAAGCACGGAGCAAAAAAGATACGGCAAATATATAACCGTTATAAAGGGCATAGACAACACGCAAATCAGCCTGAGGGAAGTGGCGACGAAGCTCAAATCCAAGTTGGCATGCGGCGGAACCCAAAAGAACGGCCGAATAGATCTTCAGGGAAACCACAAGCAGAGGGTGAAGCAGATACTGGTGGAGGAAGGATTTCCCGAGGACATGATAGAAGTGAAGTGAATGAGGAACGCAAGGAACATCGTTCGCCACGAGCTGATAGGGCTTGAATGCGAAATCATGCGCTCCCCGAACGCATCGCAAATCGGCTTGAAAGGCCGGATTATAGACGAGGGCATGCGCGTGATGGTGCTGAGGACGGGATCAGGCGACAGGAAAGTGGAAAAGAAAAACGCGATGTTCAGGCTCGTCGTTGACAGAAAAAAAGTGGATGTGGACGGAAATTTCATAATAGCAAGGCCCGAGGACAGGATAAAGAAGAAGATATCAAGATGGTGAAAAGATGGAAAAGGACGGAAAAAAGGACATCGGCATCGGGGTTATCGCGCCCAAGGGCAAGTGCACGGACGCCAAGTGCCCGTGGCACGGCCACCTGAAAGTCCGCGGAAGGATATTCCGCGGGGAAGTTGTGTCCAACAGGGCCCAGAAAACCGCGATAGTCAAGTGGCATTATTATAATTATGTGCCGAAGTACGAAAGGTACGAGAGAAGGAACACAAAAGTGGCGGCATACAATCCGGAATGCCTTTCCGCGTCCATAGGCGACACGGTGACGATAGCGGAATGCCGCCCGCTGTCAAAGACAAAAAAATTCGTGGTGGTTGATAAGAAATGAAGGCAGTGACCGCAAGAATCCCGAGAGCCCTGCAGATAATGTCGCGCATAAAGTGCGCGGACAATTCCGGCGCAAAGGAACTTGAGATAATAGCAGTGAAGGGATACCGGGGCGTCCAGCGAAGGAATCCCAAGGCCGGCGTTGGCGATGTGGTCATATGCGCGGTCAAGAAGGGAAAGGAGAAGGTCATGCACCAGATGGTGTATTGCGTCATAGTGAGGCAGAAGAAGGAATTCAGAAGGTCGGACGGCACAAGGGTGAAATTCAGCGACAACGCCGCGGTGCTGGTAAACTCCAAGACGTTTGAGCCGACAGGAACCGAGATAAGAAGCGTAATAGCGAAAGAGGTCGTGGAAAGATTTTCCATGATAGGAAAAATAGCAAGCCTTGTGGTGTGATAATCATGAAAGAATTTTCGTCGGCATGGAAAACGAGCACGCAGCCAAGAAAGCAGCGGAAATACCGCTACAACGCTTCGGGTCATCTGAGGCAGAACATGCTTTCGGCTCATTTAGATAAAGTGCTGCGCAAGGAAACCGGCAGAAGAAGCATGAAGATCAGAAAGGGCGACGAGGTCGTTGTCACGAGGGGAGAGTTCCGCAAGACAAGAGGAGCGGTCACTGCCGTGGACATGAAGGCCCTGAAGATTTACGTGGAAGGAGTCAAGAGGAAGAAGGGCTCGGGAAAGGAGGCGAACGTGCCGGTTGACCCGAGCAACGTCAGCATAGTGAAAATTTATAGGGATGACAAGAAGAGGAGGATCAATAAATGAGCCTTAAGCGTTATGCGATGCCATTGTTCTGGCCGCTGGAGAGGAAAACCAAGAAATATGCGGTGAAGCCCGTTCCGGGCCCTCATAGCAGCAAGACAGCCATGCCTCTTGGCATATTCCTGAGGGACGCCATGAAATTTGCCGCGACCATGAAGGAGGCAAAGGACATACTTAACAGGGGCCTTGTGAAGGTGGACGGGATTGTCAGGAAAGACGTGAAGTTCCCTGCAGGAGTCATGGACGTGATTTCCGTGGGGAGCGAGAGCTATCTTGTGCTGCCCGAGAAGAGCAGGATGCGATTCATGAAATCGCGCGGCGGAATGAAGCTTGCGAAGATAAGCAACAAGACCGTGCTGAAGGAGGGGAAGATGCAGCTGAACCTTTACAACGGCAGCAACATAATCGTGGATTCCAAGGATTACAGCACAGGAGACACATTGATGATTGACATTCCGGCAGGCACGATAAAAGGCGTGCTGAAAATGAAGGCAGGGTCCCATGCCGTCATAATAAAGGGCAAGAACGTGGGCACTGCCGGAAAGATAAAGAAGATGATAACGACGACGGGTTCCGAAGCCGGGATAGTGGTTCTGGAGACCGGCGGCGCGGACGTTGTGGTGCCAAAGGATTATGTGTTCGTGATAGGCGAGGAAACGCCGGTCATAGACGTTGCGGAGGCCCGCGGTGAATGATATGGGCATGAAAGACATACGCATAGAGAAGGTAGTGTGCAACATAGGCTGTGGCACGCACGTGCCGGTGGACAACGCCAAGAAGGTGCTGGAGAGGCTGACAGAGAAGACGGCAGTGATAATCAAGACCGCCAAAAGAAACACTTTTGGGGTGCCGAAGAACAAGGCGATAGGCTGCAAGATAACGATAAGGGACGAGCCGGCAAAATTCGCAAAAAGAATGCTTGAGGCGGCGGAAAACAGGATAAAGGCATCAAGCTTTGATGACAAGGGCAATTTTGCATTCGGGGTGAAAGAATACATAGACGTTCCGGGCATGGACTATGACCCGAAGATAGGCGTGATAGGCATGGACGTGTGCGTCACGCTTGAGAGGCCCGGATATTCGGTCAAGAAGAAAATGCATCCTCACAAGGTGGGAAAGAAGCACGTGATAACCAAGGACGAGGCAATGCAGTTCATGAAGGAGAAATTCAACATAAAAGTGGAGTGATGATTTTATGCGTTTGAAAGCTATCAAGAGGAAACAGGGAAAAGGCTCGCGAAAATGCGTGCGATGCGGCAGCATGAGGGGGCTTATAAGGAAGTACGGCCTCATGTACTGCAGGAGATGCTTCAGGGAAGTCGCGGCGGACCTTGGTTTCCATAAATACAGGTGAAGACAATGAAAATTCCAATGAAATGCGAAGGGGGCTTGTTTGCATGAGGCACGACATTCTCCCGGACGTCATGTACACGCTTAACAATGCCGACAAGGTCGGAAAGCACGAGTGCACGGTTCCGGCGTCAAGCACCGTGAAAGACGTGCTTAAAATATTGCAGCAAGAGGGTTACATAGGCAGCTTTGAATTCATGGACGACCAGAAATCCGGGCAATTCCGGGTGGAGATGAAGGGCAAAATAAACGTGGCAAGGGCCGTGAGGCCCAGGTTCGCTGTGAGGACTTCAAGCTTCAAAAAATGGGAAGCAAGATTCCTGCCGGCGAGGGACATGGGAACCCTGATACTTTCCACTCCTGCCGGAGTCATGACCAAGAAAACCGCCATACAGGGCGGCACAGGAGGCAAGTTATTGGCTTATGTGTATTGAGGTAATTTGAATGAAAAAAGAAGTTGCTATACCAAAAGGCGTGGACGTTTCCGTGAGCGCCCTTGACATGAAAATAAAGGGCCCGAAGGGCGAGCTCTTGAAAAGCTTTGAAAATCCCATGTTCAATTCCGTAGTTACTATTGAGAAAAACGGCGAAACGCTCGTGGTTTCGTCGGAAAGCGAACGGAGGCAAATAAAGGCCATCGTGGGCGCTATAGTGGCGCATGCGCGGAACATGATAACCGGCGTGACAAAAGGCTACGAGTACACTATGAAGACGCATTATTCGCATTTCCCGATAAACGTGGAAGTCAAGGGCAGGGAGGTCATAGTCAAGAACTTCCTCGGGGAAAAAGCCCCAAGAATCACAAGCATAAGGGGAAACGTGGAAGTCACGGCTTCAAAGGATGCCGTAGTCGTCAAGGGTACGGACATAGAGGAAGTCGGGCAGACTTGCAGGAACATAGAGGCTATATGCAAGATATCGGACAGGGACGGAAGGGTATTTAACGACGGCATCTATGTGACTGAAAAAAAACTTCAGACAGGGGAGAAATTATGAGCAAGAGATTCAAAAGACAGGACAACCGGTTCTATCCCAAGCTGGGCACGAAGTGGAGGTCTCCCAAGGGATGCCAAAGCAAAATGCGCGAGCGCATAAAGGGCGCGGGCAAGATTCCGAACGCCGGCTACAGGACCGCGAAGGCCGTGAGGGGAACTGTGAACGGAAAGAAGGTGACTTATGTTGCAGGGTTGAGCGGCATAATAGAGATGAAGAAAGGCGACACTGCCATGCTTTCGTCTACTATTGGTATTAGAAATCTCATGATCATAGCGGCAAAGGCAAAGGAGCTTGGCGTGGAAATACTCAACAGGCAGAGAATCAGAAGCGGAGAAAAGGCAATCAAGGTTGCCGAGGCAAAGAAGGCGGCAGCTAAAGAGGTTATGAAGAAGAATGAAGTTGCGAAGAAAAGCGAGCAGCCGGACGGCAAGAAGGTGCAGTAGAAATGTTCATAAAATTTGCGGATAAGAACTGTCCGGTGTGCGGCAACAACGGGGACAAGATAAGCAAGGGGCTCTTCCAGTGCGGAAGATGCGAGATGGCATACGACAAGTTCGGGATTTTCGGATATCCGAACGGCGACGAAGAATCGTTGTGGAACTAATGAAGTGATATTAAAATGGCGCAAAATCTGACTGCACAAAAGAGAATGGCTGGCCGCGTAATGAAATGCGGCGTCAGCAGGGTGTGGCTGGATCCGGCAAGGATCGCGGACATAGCCGATGCCATAACAGCCGCGGACATAAGAAGGCTGGAGATGCAGGGCGCAATAAAGGAACTGCCCGTCAAAGGAAACAGCAAGTCAAGAAGCCGTGAAGCGTTGAAGCAGAAAAGGAAGGGAAGAAGACACGGCATAGGCTCAAGGAAAGGAAAAGCAACGGCAGGACTCTCCAGAAAGAGAAGCTGGATAAAGACTATCCGCGCGCTAAGGGACCAGCTTGACAAGGTTCGCGCTTCCATGGACAAGAAAGTCTACAGGCAGGTTTACAGGAGAGCAGGCAGCGGCTTTTTCAGAAGCAGGGCTCACCTGATGACGTATCTGGAAAGAAATAAGATGTTGAGGGATTTGAATGTTAAAAAGAAGGCATGACGAGAAAACGGACTACAAGCAAAGGCTTGCCCTGCTGAAGTCCGGCGTTCCGAGGCTTGTTGTCAGAAAAACGAACAACAAGGTACTTGTTCAGGTCATTGAGTTCGTGCCTTCGGGCGACAAGACCGTGGCCGAGGCCAGTTCGCTTGACCTTGCATCCTTCGGATGGAAGGGGCATGGCGGAAGCCTGCCGGCAGCTTATCTTGCAGGCATGCTCGTGGGCATAAAAGCCGCGCAGAAGGGAATAAAGGAGGCAATTGCCGACTTGGGGCTGCAGTACTCCAGAAAGGGAATTGCGATATACGCGGCTGTCAAGGGAGCGAAGGATGCAGGATTGAACGTTTCGGCAGGAGATGCGTTCCCGGACGATGCAAGGATAAGAGGGGAACACATAGCGCAATACGCAAAGCTTCTGAAGTCCAAGAACAAGGCGGCTTACGAAAAGCAGTTTTCTTCCTACTTGAAAAGCGGCTTCAATCCTGAAGACGTTGCGAAGCATTTTGAAGAGGTAAAACAGGCAATTAAAAGCGGAAAGGGGAATAAATGATGGCAAACGACAGCATGGGAACATGGGTGCCCAAGACGGAACTTGGAAAAAGCGTGATGAACGGATCCGTGGCTTCGCTGGATGAGATATTCGCAGCCGGAAAGATAATAAAGGAGCCCCAGATAGTTGACAAGCTCGTTCCTGTGCTTGACAACGAACTCATATTCGTAGGAGGCTCGGCAGGCAAGGGAGGAGGAAAGAGGATGACCTCGACGAAAAGAACGACAAGAATGCACATGAGCGGCAGAAGGTATACTATTTCCTCGGTGGCATGCATAGGCAACAAGAACGGCTATATCGGCATAGGCAAGGCGAGCGCAAAGGAGAACAGGATCGCGATTGCGAAGGCCGTGGAAAACGCCAAGCTCAACATGATACCGGTGAAAAGGGGTTGCGGCTCATGGGAATGCGCTTGCACGGATGCGCACTCAATACCGATGATGGCTGAAGGCAAGGTAGGCTCGGTAAAGGTCGTGCTGTTGCCGGCGCCGAAAGGTATAGGGCTGTGCATCAACAACGAGGCCAAAAAGATGATGAGGCTGGCCGGCATAAAAGACGTGTGGGCAAAGAGCTACGGGCACACATCCAGCCACGTGAACTATGCGTACGCGGTGTTTGATGCGCTGAAGAAGATGAATCTCCACAAGGTGAAATGATGCTTGCTGTAGTAAGATTGAGGGGCACCGTGAACGTCAGGCACGACGTGGCCGAGACGCTCAGGGTCATGGGCCTCAAGAAAGTCAATTCCGCGGTGCTGCTGGAAGACGAGAAGAGCAAACGGGGAATGATACTGAAGGTTTCCGACTACGTCGCATGGGGCGAGGCGAACGCCGAGACGGAGAAATCCGTGAAAGGCGTTGCGCACCTGAACCCGCCAAGAAAGGGAATCCGCTCCATCAAGCTCAAGACTCCGGCTGGGGAACTCGGATACAGGGGTGACAAGGTCAACGAACTGATAAAGAGGATGCTATAATGACAAGCGACAAGGCCAACAAGATGAGGGGCAGCCACACTCATGGGTTTGGCGCCAAGAAAAAGCACAGGGGCAAGGGAAGCAAGGGAGGCAAGGGAATGGGCGGAAGCTCCAAGCACAACAGGAGCCATGTCTATGCCAAGGATCCGGAACATTTTGGCAAGAAAGGATTCACGTCCCTGAAAGCAAGGGCCAAGGTCATAAACGTGTTTGAGCTTGTCAAGTTTGACAATGAGGTCAACCTCACGGCAATGGGATATGACAAGCTTCTCGGGCAGGGAGAGATTTCCAAGCCTCTGAAGGTGACAGTACTTTATTGTTCTCCGTCCGCCAAGGAAAAGGTGGAGAAGGCAGGAGGCAAGGTAATCACCGAGTGATACAATGTCTATTTACGAAAAAATACTGGCAAGCCTGCCCAGCGTTGCCGGGCCTTCTTCTTACCTTAACTTTTCGTCCCGGCTCAAATGGACAGGGCTTATTCTATTTCTTTTCCTTGTAATGGGACAGATAACGCTTTGGGGGGTTTCCCAGACTTCCTTGCAACAGTTCCAGACGTTTGAGATGATACTTGGCTCTTCGCTGGGATCTATAATCACGCTTGGCATAGGGCCGATAGTCACGGCTTCTATAATATTGCAGCTTCTTGCAGGCTCTAAAATAATAGATATTAATACATCCACGGACGCGGGCAAGGCGAAATTCCAGGGGACCCAGAAGCTGCTGGCAGTGCTGTTCTGCCTGTTTGAAGCCGTGGTATTTGTAGGCTTTGGCGCGGTCACACCGGTGAATCAGGACTTCACGACCATGGGATTTCTCGTTCTTCAGCTTTCATTCGGCGCTTTGATACTGCTTTTCATGGATGAAGTCGTGTCCAAATGGGGAATGGGCTCGGGCATATCGCTTTTCATTGCAGCCGGGGTTTCAAAGACGATATTCGTGCGGGCATTCAATCCGCTTGCAGGCGAGGGAAGCGAATTCGCATTCGGGCTTATTCCGCAGGCAATTCAGTACGTTGCTTCCCAGCAGCTCTACGAAGCGTTCACGTCATTTTTGCCGGTGATCTCAACCATAATAGTATTTTTCATGGTGGTCTACATACAGGCCATGAAGGTGCAGATACCTCTGGCGTTCGCATCCGTCCGTGGCTTTGCCAGAAGCTGGCCCCTCAAGCTTACATACACGAGCAACATACCGGTCATACTCATAGCCGCTCTGCTTGCGAACATCCAGCTTATAGGCCATGCGGTTGCCCGTGAAACCGCGGGGGCACTGAGATGCGGCATACTTGGATGCTACGATGGCAACAATCAGGCCGTTTCAGGGGTTGTACATTACCTTCAGGTGCCAAGGGAAACTTCCATAGAGGTTTTCTTCACTGCCTTCCTGCTCATGATGTTCGCGTCAGCGCTTGTCGCATATTACATGAAATACCCGAAGATAGGGCGGTTTGTGGCAGCGTCTTTCGTCGTTTCCGTAGCCGTCGCCGTGTTTGCAACGGCCAGCATCAGCGGCCTTCCGAACGCGGAAAGCATATTCAGGGCAGCAGTTTATTTCATGATTCTTGTTGCCGGTTCGGTGCTGTTTTCAGCCATCTGGGTCACCACATCCGGCATGGATGCGCGCACCGTGGCAGGCCAGATAGAATCCATGGGCATGCAGGTGCCGGGCTTTCGCAGGGATCCGCGCATAGTGGAGCAGGTGCTCAACCGCTACATACCTTCGCTTACGATAATATCTGGACTGCTGATAGGCACGCTTGCAGCGCTTGGCGACTTTACCGGTGCACTCGGAACAGGCACTGGAATACTGCTTACGGTCATGATAATCTACAACTTCTACGAGCAGATCTCCCAAAAATACGTTGAGGACATGAACCCAGCTATAAGGAAGTTCTTTGAGTAGTCCATATCCCTTTCTTTAGGAAAGAAAGGTCTGCGGGCTATACCCTAAAGAAAATAGATAAAATATATTATTCGTTATAGCTTTACAAGGAGATGAACATATATTTTACTTCCTTGTGAATTATATCTGAACCAGGTAAATCATACCCAGAATATTCACAGGGTTAACTATAACTGCGGAATAGGTATAGCGCAGCTCTATCTGGCGTTTTAAGCTTCTTTAACAGTTTTTATTTGTTCTCCTCTAATGGATATGAGAAACAAAGCGCCTGTAGTCTAACGGTAGGACCACAGCCTTCCAACGGCTCTTTTAAAAAAGCGCCGGCGGAAAAACGAAGAAAGCTGTTGATCCGGGTTCAAATCCCGGCGGGCGCATACCGGGATTTTCCGCGGGCAAGCTTCGCTTCTCCGGGATGTTGAAGGCACCACTTCAACAGAACCGAAGGTTCACGATGAAGACGGGGTCTTCATCGCGCCGGAGAATTTTATTCTCCGTGCGAATCCCGGCGGGGGGATATTGCGATTGCGCATCCATTAAAACTCTTCTAACCCATTTGCTTCATGATGTTTGCAAAATATTTTCCCAATTAATCCAAATGGGAGCGCGATAATTCTCCCGTATTTTAATATCCTGTTTATTAATTCTTATCTGCATTATTAGAGCGCATGGACCGCGACAGGCGATATATTGTTATATTAGCGTTATTTCTCATATTCTCGGGTTATCTATATTTGCATTTGGTTGTGCCGTACTTGGCCTAGACAAAGCCCAAGACGTGCACCATTCCCAATATAACGAGCACCGAAACTATGTCGGCAACGCTTGTCATTATAGGTATTGTTACGTTGTCTGGATCAATGTTGTGGTTGAAGGATATTATTGATATTGCCATGGACA
>DATDTL010000076.1:0-8432 GCA_035290885.1 archaeon | reverse complement strand
TCATTCTTCTATTTAAACGTTATTTTTCGCATTTTACGCCGTTCTATGGATGTTTGCGCAAAGGCATTTATAAGTTTAATCCACAATTACCTTCATGCCCTGTGGCTTGCCCGTCCCTTCAAACATATAGCTTTTCTCGGTTATATTTAGCCGCGCCTCTTAATAATCAAAGTTGATGCTTCATGGAAAAAAACTACGACCCAAAAATCGCCGAACGGAAATGGCAAGAGCGATGGGAAAATGAAGGGGCTTACCGCTTTGACCCGAAAAGCGCGAAGCCTCTATTTTCCATAGACACGCCGCCGCCCACGGTTTCAGGCAGCATGCACATCGGCCACGCATTTTCCTATTCCCAGATGGATTTCATAGCGCGGTATCATCGCATGAAGGGCGAGAACGTCTTCATGCCGTTCGGCACTGATGATAACGGTTTGCCGACGGAGAGGCTTATTGAAAAACTAAATAACGTAAAATCAAAGAAAATGGATAGGGGCAAATTCATAGAGCTTTGTTTGTCAACCTTGGAGAAGATACGCCCTGACTTCGTCGCGGACTGGAAACGCATCGGCATATCCGCGGACTGGGGCATATTCTACTCCACGATAAACGAGCACTGCAGGCGCATATCGCAGCAATCGTTCATAGAACTCTATAATATGGGACTGGAATACAGGACGAAAGCGCCTTTCATGTGGTGCCCTCTATGCCAAACTGCGATAGCGCAAGTGGAGCTAAAGGACGTGGAAAAGGACTCAAAACTTGTCTACATTAAGCTTGACGTTGAAGGCGGCGGCAATGTCAGCATAGCCACCACAAGGCCGGAACTTCTCGGTTCGGCTGCCGCCGTATACGTGCATCCCGAAGACAAGCGCTACACAAATTTCATAGGCAAGAAGGCGATAATTCCCATTTACAACAAGAAAGTGCCGGTAATGGGCAATGACGAAGCCGACATGGAATACGGCACGGGCGCGGTCTACCAGTCCACGTTCGGAGACATGACTGACGCGGACTGGGCCAAGAAATTCAAGGCCGAAGTCACGGAAATACTCAATCCGGACGGCACGCTGACTGCCGCTGCAGGGCCTTACGCAGGCATGAAAACCGCCGAGGCGCGGGAAAAGATAATAGAGGACCTGAAGCCGTGGACCGAGAAAATAGTGCCCATCAAGCACGCGGTAAACGTGCACGAACGATGCGACACAGACATCGAAATCCTGCCTACATACCAGTGGTTCATAAAATATCCGTCCAAGGAAGTCATGCTCGCCGCAGGCGCTGCGCTCAAATGGCACCCTGAACACATGAAGAATAGATATGATAACTGGGTAAAGGGCCTGAAATGGGACTGGTGCATTTCAAGGCAGCGATACTTTGGCATACCGTTTCCTGTATGGTACTGCAAAAAGTGCAACGAAATCATGCTTGCAGACGTCGCAAAATTGCCCGTTGACCCGCTCGCAGCCGGACCGGGAAAGAAATGCAAATGCGGCTCATCTGACTTTGAGCCGGAGCGCGACGTGATGGATACATGGGCAACCTCTTCTCTGACGCCAAAGATAAGCAGGGAATTAATGAAAGGCACGCCGGCCTACAATAATCTGTTCCCCATGACGCTCAGGCCGCAAGCTCACGACATAATATCATTCTGGCTTTTCAACACGACTATAAAATCAATGCTCCATGACGGGAAAGCGCCGTGGAAGAACGTCATGATTTCCGGCTGGGCGCTTGACCCGCAGGGCAGGAAGATGTCCAAGAGCAAGGGCAATACCATAAGCCCTCAGGAGATGGCGAAAAAATACTCCGCCGATGCGCTGCGCTTCTGGGCAGCTTCCTCAAACTTGGGCGAAGACTTGCCGTTCCAAGAAAAGGAGCTTGTCACCGGCATGAAAACCGCCACAAAATTATGGAACGCCGCGAAGTTCGTGGCATCCGCTGTTGAAAAAGACGCCAAAGAGCCAAAGAATCCGCACCAGATAGACGCATGGGTGCTCTCCAAGCTTACAAGAACCGTCCATGCCTGCACCAACGCTTTCGAAAGCTACGAATATTCCCGCGCCAAGATAGAAGCCGACCTTTTCTTCTGGCGCATTTTCACTGATTATTATATAGAGATGGCAAAGGACAGGATATACAATCCGTCGACCTATTCTAAGGAAGATGTTGATTCCGCGAAATATGCGCTAAAATCATGCATGATAACGATACTCAAGCTCTTCGCCCCCATAATGCCGCATATCACAGAAGAGATATATCGCGAGATTTTTGGCATGAAGGAAAGCATACACGTTTCCGCGTGGCCGAAGATGGATTATGCCTATGAAAAAGAAGAATCAGAAGGCGATAACATGGTAAAAACTATAGACTGCATAAGGAAATACAAAAGCGGGAACAAGCTTGCCATGAATGCGCCGCTTAAGGAAATTATCATCGGGCAGAAGCTGTCTGCGAGTGCGGCAAATGTGTTGAAAGCAACCATGAAAATAGAAAAAATAACTTTCCGCGAAGGCATTGATGCTATAGAAATAGTTAAGTGATAATCATGACCGAAGACCGTACAAAAAGCTCAAGGTACCGGCTAAAAAAGCTGCTGAAATTTCTGGGCTCCATAAGGGGAAGGCACACGGAAATGGTAACCGTTTACGTCCCAACCGGCTACAGCCTGCACGAAGTGTCTTCCCAACTGAAGCAGGAGCAGGGCACCGCAGACAACATAAAGTCCAAGGCCGTTCGCAAGAACGTGACTACTGCCTTGGACAAGATAATACGCCACATGCAACTCTACAAGGCGACGCCGGAGAATGGCGTTGCATTCTTCTGCGGCAATGTTTCCGAGAAAGAGGGCGTGAATGACATTGAGCTCTGGGCAATAGAGCCGCCGGATCCTATAAGAACGAAAATGTACTGGTGCGACCAAACGTTCATTCTTGATCCCCTGATGGCGATGGTGGAGGAGAGGGAAATTTACGGGCTTGTCGGCGTTGACAAGAGCGAAGCCGACATAGCGATGCTAAAAGGCAGGAAGATAGAGGTAATAAGCCATTTTGATTCCATAGTGCCGGGAAAGACGAAGGCAGGCGGCCAGAGCAGCGCAAGATTTGCCAGAGTCCGCGAGGGCATGCTAAACGATTGGCTAAAGGAGATAGGTGACGCCGTCAATAGCACCTTTGAAGGCCATAAGGAACTGAAAGGAATACTTTTGGGAGGGCCGGGGCCGATAAAGGAGATGTTCCTGAAAGAGGATTACCTGCACGCGGATATCAAGAAGCTTGTGCTGGGAACCGTGGACACGTCATATACCGGCGAGCACGGCCTGCATGAAATTTTGGAGCGCGGGCAAGATCTTATAAAAGAGGCGTCCGTAGTGCGGGAAAAGAACCTCCTTAGCAAGTTCTTTGAAAACCTGCAGAAGCCGGAAGGCCTTGTGGCATACGGCTTCCGGGAAGTTGACAAGTACCTGAAGATAGGCGCCGTGGACACCGTCATAGTCGTGGAATCGTTGACACTAAAAGAAGTGCAGTACGAATGCCGCTGCGGCGAGAAGACGCGCTTCGTGAAGGACGAAGAAAAGAACTCCCAGATATGCGACGTGTGCAAGTTCCCGATGAAGATTCTTGGGGAGAAGGACATAATTGAATACTTCGAGGAAGAGGCCAAGAACTACGGCGCGAAGCTTGAAGTCGTTTCCCAAGAAACGAGGGAAGGCATCCAATTCGAAGCGCTCGGCGGCGTGGGCGCGTTCCTGCGGTATAAGGTTTAAATATTTTATTGAGATAGGCGCTCTGAGAATAATGGGATTTCTGCCTTGGTTAAATAACAAGAATGGGCACAATGTACCGCAAAACAATGCAAATCCTTGGAATATTGATCTAACGCCCTATATTAAACAGAGGATCATGGTTTATCAATATGGCACGGTGAAAACGAATAACGGGCAAGAAGAAGTAAGGCATACAAGACAGTCCGGCTACCTCTCTGCAATTCATACTGATGGCTCATTCTGGCTGGGAGCTACCCCCAAGCCGGGAAATGGCGGGCGCAACGTCAAGGCATATTTCAATGGAGGCGGCGTGGATATGGCAACCTACAAAATAACTACAATAAATAACCAAGGATCGGAAATGATTTTATATTATAACGGCAAAGACTTCAGTGGCTGGAATATAATAGACAAAGATTCGTCGGCTCCTGAATAATGGCCGCACAAAAACTCGCCTATGGAAAGCATGAAGCGGAATGGGTCGCCATATCCACCGACGAATATGAAAGCCTGCTTGCCGCCATATAAACATTTTCCACCCTGCAATCCATGGACAAGAAAAGGACGGAAGGAAAACTCAATGGCATTGAGCAGGTAAAGAATGAACTGAAAGATTAAAAATCATGTTTGTGCCATATGTCTTCTGTTTCTACTTGTTTATTTGCTTCGTTTATTTTAAAAACCGCATAGGGCGATTACTGGCAGTATTTGACCATTGCAAGCAAACGCTTGAACAATCATCCCAAAAATCCCCTTATCGCCCCTGCAGCTATTATGTTTTCCTGCAGCGACGGGCTCTTTTTTGCGTAATCATCGGCAATGGCATCCGTTACTGCCTTATGTTGTTCGTCAATTTCAAAATCAAAATCCCTATAACCTTCTCTACGTCCCTTCTCACGGGAATGGGCAATATGCCAAAATTGTCTTTGTTTACATATTTCAATGCGTCCTTCAGGTCAGTCTCGAAATTTGCGTAGCATCCTGCCAATACACCAATATCTTTTGGCGAGAGAACGCTCAGACCAAGAATCTCCGGCGGCAATCCGAGAGAGTACAGCGATGCGCAAAATGTTATCGCCCTTGGAAGCGTAAGGGCACCCGAACTCCTTGAATACCCGAAAAGCCCTATGTGAAGCTTCCTTCTCCTTCTCTGCGGTATATGCCGGGCAAAATCGTTGATGAGCGGCGCCAGAAGGGAAACCTGAAGCATGTATTCGCTTGAGGTCTTCTCTACTATGTCAAGCGCCTCCTCTTCGTTCACTTGGGCCGGCCCGGAAACCTGATGCGAATTTATCTTTTCCACGGCCCTGACGACGTCGCGCTCCTCGTGGTCGTACTTGAACGCGGACTGGACAGTAAACGTTTCGACAGAAGGGTAGCCCTTGAGGCAATTGAGGTTATCCGGCCGAAGATTGCCTCGGAACGGCGCCGAGCCGCAGCCAAGTATCGGAAACGTTTTCACGTCAAGCGACGCAAGCCGCTGGAGCGCTATCTTGTTTATCAGCACTGCTGAAAGGAATCCGTAGTTCAGCGCAGGGTCCGAGCGCGCGAGCCACACGCGCACGGCGCCAAGCTTCTCTTTTTCCGCGTATTCCCTCACGGTTTCATGCGCCTGCAATATGTTGTCCATTGTCTCAAAGAGAGGAATCATGCTTATTTCTTCCGGCATGAACCTGCCTACCCATTTTTCCATGCTTATGTCGTCGTCCATGAGCGAAACCTTGCCTTTGCCGCTCACGAACCTCCTGTAATATTCCCTTATCCTTGACAGAGAGCGGGCTGAAGTCGCCATGGGCAGCGAAACCTCGAATATCGGGGCAACGTCATCGCCGTAAGCCGCCCGGGATATGTCAAAATTGCGCGGTATGCTTTCCAGCGCCTCAAGAAGTATCTTTGCCTCGCTCTTCTCTACCTCGGGATTCGGCACCCTTAACGTAAGGAATATGTCCTTTCCCAGCCTTTGTTTTGCGAAAAAATCGCCGTGCCTCGTTATGAGCTTCCTAACGACGTGCGTGTCCGCTTCCTTCCCTTCGCAGTCCCACAACTGCTCCTTGCAACCCAGATGCGAATAGGAGTAGAAAGCCTCCTTTATCTCGTCATCGCCCTCTATGACCGAGCCTGATGCGAAGAACGGCGCCCTTATGTTGTCGGGATGCTGGGTGCTCATGGTCTTCGGTATTTTTTGCATCTATGTACTATGCTCAAAAACGTTTAATCGGTTCGCGCTTATGTTTATCCATGGATGTTTCCGAAAAGGGCGGGAAGATACGCCCTTCTGCCACGCTTGCCCTCAACGCCAAGACCAAGGAAATGGCAAAAGCCGGCAAAGACGTGATAAACCTTGCCGTGGGCGAGCCTGACTTTCCGACTCCGGAAAACATCTGCCGCGCCGCGATCCGCGCCATAAACGAAGGCTTCACAAAATACACCCCCGCAGAAGGAATAGCGGAACTGCGCGAAGCCATAGCACGGAAGCTCATGAAAGACAACGGCCTCAAGTATCAATCAGACGAGATAATAGTTTCAAACGGCACCAAACACTCCATATACACGGCGTTGCAGGCTGTATTAAATCAGGGCGACCAAGTCGTGATGCCTTCGCCATGCTGGGTAAGCTATTCCGAACAAGTCATGCTCGCCGGCGGCGTCCCTGTTTTCGCAGGAACTTTAGATCTTGATACTGAAAGTATGGAAAAATCAATCACCGAAAAAACAAAAGCGATAATAATCAATACCCCAAACAATCCCACGGGCGCGGTTTACTCCAAAGAAGCCCTGAAAGCCGTTGCACAAATCGCCGTGGCAAGAGGAATTTTCATGCTATCAGACGAGATATACGAGAAGCTTGTATACGGCAAAACGCACCATAGCATGGCAGAGTTCGCCCCTCACAACACGATAGTGCTCAACGGACTGTCAAAATCCTATGCCATGACCGGCTGGCGCATGGGCTACGCCGCAGGCCCTGCCAGAGTTATCAAAGCCATGGCAAATATCCAAAGCCATACTACAGGCAGCATAAATTCGATAACCCAAAAGGCAGCAATAGAGGCATTGGCTGGCCCGCAGGATTCCGTGGAAGACATGAGGAAAGCGTTTGAGCAACGCCGCGATTTCGTGGCAAAGCGGCTGGATGAAATGGGATTGCCGTGCGCCAATCCGGAAGGCGCGTTCTATGCATTCCCGGATATCTCCGAATTCGGCTCTTCGTCAACATTTTCCTCGATGCTTCTTGAGAACGCAGGTGTTGCCGTTGTCCCGGGAATCGAGTTCGGCTCGGACAAACATATAAGAATTTCCTATGCAACTTCCATGCAAAATCTTGAGAAAGCCATGGAAAGAATCGAGAAAACGTTAAACGATTGGGAAAAAATGGTTAGATTATGATAGGTAGCCGAAAAAGCTTCGCTGCATTCTTTGCGCATACATTGTTGACTTGCGCAATGTCAACGTCTTTTATTTCCGCTATCTCGGCTGCAGGGATTTTGATGTTTGTCGGTTCGCCCAGAAGCATGCCCTCGGCATCCTTCCCGCCGAACCACGGAGAATCGGTTTCCAGCATGAGATTTTCCATGAGCAGATCACGGATGACTTTCTTGTGGCTCTTGGAACGAGCAGCCACAGGGCCGACAGAAACCATCCATCCTCGGTCCTTTATCACGCTTGCGAACTTGCTCTCGCCCCACATGTGCAGCTGCACACGCTCTGCGTTATGCTTCTCAAGTATCTGTATTGCATCGGCGTGGGCATCGCGCGTATGAACTATGAGAACCTTGTCCAATTCCTTTGCCAATGCTATCGATTTTACAAAAAGCTCCTTCTGCTTCTCCTGCCAGTAGGGATCCTTTATCCAGAAATAATCAAGGCCCTGCTCGCCGACCCCAACTATGTCTTTTTCGTGTTCCCGTATCCATGCGAATGCCTTGCCTATTTCTGCCTGCGGCAGCTCCTTGACGTACTCAGGATGAACGCCAGCACCCAGAAAGAGGAAACCTTTGTGTGTTTTTGACAACTCCAGTCCGTTCTGGAAATTCTTCGGATGCGTTGCAGGACAGACAACTGCTTTCATTCCCGCTGCCTTGCATCTGGCAATCACTTCGTCGGCATTCTTCATCAGTTCAAGATGGCAATGGGCGTCTATCATGTGCATTTACTGGCTGAGCAAATTTTTATAAGATACTGTAACTGCCGGAAGAAAGATATGATATAGTATAAATCCTAGAGATTTTATTTAATTTTAGCTCTCTTCATTTTTTCAAATATATGCCTTTTATCGGCTTCTTCAAACAGCCGTTTTAGCTCTACATGATCCTTGGGCACATGCATATTCTTCATCGCCAATATTTAACGTTTGAAACTTTGCAAACTTTATAAAAAATCAACAATCTCCGGTAAACAATCTCGCCACTGATAGTGGAAATTATGATAAAGTACCATGCTTTACGAAATCAGAAGGAAGTGCCAGAAAGCCCTTGCGATTCTTAATACCAGTGTATTTGTTTTTCCTTCTCGTCGGAAACGCCCTTAGTATGGGACGGTAGCTATTTCATCTCCACGCTAAAGCGTGCAGGTTCTAACGATCAAGTTTTATACGCGATGCCGCAAACGCATTAAAATAGAATTACTTCGCCTTTACAAATACCGCGTTGACCGCGCCGTCCTGGCCCGG
>DATDTL010000075.1:0-7530 GCA_035290885.1 archaeon | reverse complement strand
GGCCGAGACGTTCGGCATGGAGGCTGCTCTCAAGAGCCACACCGGAGGCAAGGGATTCTACTCTCTGATTGACGTGACCTTTGAAAGAATGCCCGAAGAACTCAAGCAGGAAATCGTCCATAAGATCAGGCAGCGCAAGGGAATGCCGGATCCGGTGGCGTAATTTTAAAAGAACGGAATACCGGAAACAACTCCCGATTGTTTATGGATATAACCCTTTGGTTTTTTCTCATCGTAAGCCGGGAGTAAACTTACCAGTCTGGATTGAATTCGCATAGCCCGCTATCCATAGACTTTGCAAATTGCTTGAGGGTTCCCTCGTTATCTTTGTTATAACCGACAACTATCTCAAAAACCCCTGCCAATTGGGGCGGCGTCTTTTTCTTCTTTACATGCATATACGAATATGCAAGACCGGCATTCTTAACTATTTTTGCTGCGTTCTCCATAATTACGCTATTCGCATATCTCTCGTTTTTGGATGGTAACGGGCTAGAATGCGACTGACGCCTCCCTTCGTTATGATAAAAACTAAAGCCTCCAGTGTAATCTTCGTGAAAATGAGATTTATCTTTGAATAATGCCACGCATGAAGGGCTGTCTTCAATTTGGAGGGAATATGTTGCCAGTGAGATTCCTTCTAAGCTTCCATATCTCCTCTCAACGGCAGGAAGCGGTCGAGCCATCGCCTCAACACCTTCTGGCGTCTGTTCAAAATTCCGGACTAACGTCCCTGCGGCAGTAGGGCTAATGCAACCTGTGTTTAGCATCAACACAGCCCCGCCGATAGCGGCCACGCCAACATATAAAAACTTGTCATATGGTATGCGCATTTTTGTCATTAAATAGTAATGTCAAAAGTATTTATATACATCTCATCGTCTAATGATCATTAAATTTATTTGATCGCATAATTTATCATGGTCAAAGAAGTCCGCGCCAGCCATATTCTCGTCAAGACGGAAGAGCAAGCGAAGGCAGCACTGCTACGCCTTCAAAAAGGCGAAAGCTTCTCTGCGCTTGCTGCTCAGCTTTCGCAGTACCCGTCAAAGAAGCGCGGCGGGGACATTGGATTCTTCGGCCGCGGCAGGATGGTCAGGCCTTTTGAGAACGTTGCGTTCGAGCTGGAAAAGGGACAAATATCGCAGCCCGTCAAGACGCAGTTCGGGTGGCACGTCATCAAAGTTACGGACAGTCGGTAATGACACGGGAAGGAGATTGTTATTCTATTAAATCTTCCCGCGCCAATAATACAGCATGAAACCAATGATAATTTATGGCGTCATGCCTGTGGACAAATGGCCCGGATATGCTCAATTCCATTGCACAAAAGACGGCATGCCGTGCGAACCGCGCAAAGCCGACATTACAGTCGAGATTACCGGCGGAAGAATAACTGTTTCTGGCGAATGGCCAACTATGGAAGTAGGCCGGTACACCGGTAAATACGTTCCTAATCCTCTCCACGCTGCCATAACACAATTTGCAGAAGGTCCGGATGTTCCGCCCTATCTCAAAGATGCGATTGGCACGACACTTCCACCCTCCCAGCGTGATATAGGTTATTATCTCGCATCCCTTGAACAATCTAACAAAAGAACGCCTCGCTAATTCTATAAAAGTTTTGAATAGGTTTTTGACGGGCACACCGCCTTTTAATTGACATTTTCTCTATTGTTACTATGTACTATGTCTACGTCCTAAGATGCGGGGACGGCTCGTTCTATACTGGCATCGCCAAAGACCTTGAGAAGCGGCTTGAAGCGCACAGAAACGGCAAAGGCTCGAAATACGTCAGGTCAAGGCTGCCGTTTGAGCTTATCCACAAGGAAGAATTTCCGGCAAAGGAAAGCGCCTTGCGAAGGGAAATTGAAATAAAGGGCATGAGCAGGCGGGAGAAAGCTGAAATGATAAACATAAGGAAAAATGGGTATAAACCCCGTCTGATGAGAGAAGGATACGTGGAAATGAAGGAAGAATCAGCGAAAACAACCAAGGCATGGGAAATAACGGGATTTTCAAGAGCGTAAACGCAAGGCGCGGCGAGAGCCAAGCTTCGTGCAACTCTTCTTTTTATCGGGCCTGTCAACCATAGCAATAAGAGCGCAGCCGGATTATATGTGTCATGAACGGAAGCGGCAGGGGATACGTTATTGAAAACGGCACTATAGTCATTCAGAGAAAGCTGACGCAATTGGACGAATTCGTGCAAAAATTCGTGAGAATTTTGGAAAAACACTCGGATTACCTCATCGTGAGCGGCTATGTGAGCATATCCACGGGCAGAACGAGAGGAACGGAAGATGTTGACATAATTTTTCCGGTCGCGGCGAGAGAGAATTTCAGAAACCTGTTTGAAGCGCTGACAGAAAATGGCTTCTGGTGTTATCAGCGCGACAACTGGCAGACGGTATATGATTATATAAAAAACATGGCAGCCGTGAGATTTGCAACGAAAAAAGAAATGTTCCCAAACATTGAACTGATTCCGTTTGACGAGGCAAAAAAAGCGAAACACTTTGAGTTTACGCATCCGCAGAAGATAAGAATATGCGATTTTGAGTTCAAAATTCCGGAAATAGCGTTTGAAATACTTTACAAGGAAATGGTATTGAAAGGAAAGAAAGACATAGAAGATGCAAAACATTTGAGGGCATTCTTCACGGATATAATAAATCAGAAAAAATTAAAATCGTATAAACCGCTAATGGAGCACGAACTGCATGAAGCCTAAAACCCGCATGGATTATGTGGAACTGTACGCCAAGAAGCTCAGGAACGAGCCGTTGCTATTCGAGCAGCAGCGCATGCTCATAGACAGCCAGATAATCGCCAGCCGCGAACTGTTTAGGAACATGTTCGGTGAAGGCAAAGATTTCGAGAAGAAAGCACGCTCCTATCTCAAGGCAAGAGGGATTATTTAATCCGTTTGATGCCTAATCGTAAAATGGAATATAGCCAAAGTTTCGATTTTTTTGTACCGCCAGAATATCGCGGCAAAACAACAAAGATTCCAACGATTAAAGGCGGTTCAGACCTCACATTGAACATACCGGCCATGGCAGCGTATCTTGACGTTAATTGTTTGGAGCATGGCGAGGAATTCGATGGTTGCCAAGACTATTCAGACCGGCAGCAGCTTATATATCGCGATGGAGCAGGGGTGTGCATAGATTTACAAGATGTGGAAGATGATGTAAACACAGGAGACCTGATGTACAGTTTAGGATTGGTTTTCCGGCAGGAGTATTGAATGTATTGTATAGCTCTGCTCATCCGCCATCGTGCCGCCTTTTTATTCGCCAATAATAAATAAAATTGCATGAACAGGCAAATAGTCGGCATCTTTCTGATGACAATTATGATAGGCATCGGAATGATAGCTGCCGTTAACATGCTGTTCCCAAAGCCTGAAAAACCCGAGGTTGGCCTGCCCGTGGAAATAGTCCACAAGGAAGGCTGGGAGATGCTTGTGAAGAACACCGGCACCGAAACCATAAAAATGGGCTCGCTGAAATTTTATGCCGACGGGAAGGCGGTTTATGGAACCAACGTCAAGGATATAGCTCCAGGCGAATTGGCTACCGTGATAGTATCCGGCAGCAGAAATCCTTCAGTCGTTTCCGTAAGCTACCATGGCTTGAAGAAAGATTTCGATACGGGAACGGCAAATGCAGGCGAAAAAAGCAATATGCCCTCTTACACTCCGGAGCCAGACGAGAGCATTTTCCAAGATGCGCAAGAGTATAATACTTTTGTCAGCGCCGCGCAAAAGGAAAAGATATGCGGCAACGGCATAAGGGAAACGGGCGAGACGTGCGACGGCAATGACGTGGGAATCGCCGGCAGCTGCAGGGATATCGGCTTTACCGGCGGCGCGCTTTCCTGCAATTCGCGCTGCGAGCTGGACATTACAGGATGCCGCATTGACGCGCCTGCGAAAACCATTCCCGCCGGAAGCACGACAACAGTCCTGCCTGCGGCTACCACTACATCAACGACAACCACGGCATACGTTGCCCTTACCACGACAACATCGCCAGCAACGACGACAACGCTTGCCGCCAATACCACTACACTGCCTCCCGGCGCCGTCACATCGTCAACCACTACGTCGACCATCGTAACGCCGCCTCCGTCCACGACGTCAACGACGACCACGCTCGCCATTGCGCCGTCCTGCTGGAAGTGCATCCAGTCTTATTATTCATCGTGGATAGAGGATGCGTATTGCGACCCTCTGTGCGGCGAAACTTCCGATGCTTCAAGCACGTGCTATTCTATGGCATGCACTACAACGCCCCCGTCTTCAACAACTACGATTTCTACAACCACTACAGTCCCCGCCACGACCACTACCACTCCATCGCTGCCCCCGGCTACCACGACAAGTTCCACGACTACATCCACTACAACCACAACCCTGCCGCCGGACAACAAGCCGTCGGTTTTCATAACTGCGTCTCCCAATCCGGCAAAAACAGGGCAGGCAATCACGATCACAGTCTCAGGAACCGACGACAACGACATCAGCCGTTTGGACGCCCTTTTCGGCGACAGCTGGCAGACGCAGGAATGCGGCGGCATACAAACGGCGTGCGTCAAGACATGGACAACCACGGAATCCTCTGCCGGAACCCGCACCTATTGGGCAGGCGCCACGGACAGCAAAGGCCAGGGAGCGAATACGGCATCCGCATCAATAACCGTGACGCAATCCCTTGTTCCAAGGCAAATTCCCGTTCTGGAACTAAAGTATTTCCCGCTGTCCGGCGGCGGCCTTGACCCGGCAATAACCGGCATGACAGACAGCCTCACTTCCATAAGGTCAAAGGTCAGCGCATCATCCGCATCCGCTTTGCTTCTTCTGAAGGAAGGAACGAAGTATCATGGGTACAAGGACCCGTCAGCCGAGCCTTATCTGGACTATTATTTGTACGATTCAAAGGAGTTCCTCAAGTCCATCCCTGTATCTTCCAACAAGGTCCCGTGGAATCCTGCGTTCCGCCCCGACTACGTCAAAATGCTGACGCAGGACGTGAACGTCTGCGACTACGTTGACAATCTCGGCGTCAGGGAGGTCTGGATATGGGGCTACCATTACGGCAATATAGAACCCGTAGAAAGCGACATGTCAATGGGCACTTCAATAAGCGCATACTGGAACCACGGCACGTATGGCGATGTGAGCAACAGCGAACAGAGCGACGACATGCCGAAGTGCCGCAACACTTACGTCATGTATAATTACAATTATCAAGGGGATTATCTCAAAGCTGTCCACGACCATTTCCACCATATGGAAAGCCTGCTGGGTTACGCGGACAACTCATTGTTCTGGTATAATTTCGTGGGGAAGCATTTTAGCGACGAGGCAGGCCAATGGGCATGCGGAAACGCGCATTTCCCGCCGAACACGAACATAGAATACCGCTACAATCACGGTGATTTTGTCACCACAAAATGCGAGGACTGGCATCCGGACGGATCCGGCCAGTCAAAGACGTTCACATGCTCGGAATGGGGCTGCACTGAAGCCGGATTCTACACATGGTGGTTCCAGAATATACCCGGATACGACAACGGCCTTTACTACAACGGCAAGCCGCTAAGGAACTGGTGGGGCTTCAAGGCCGATTTTGATGGCGAAATAAAGAAAGGGAAGAATCTTGTGATAGGATAAAAGCACTTGCAGGTTCCATATAAACTAAATAAGCTTTGCATTCCATGAATAGCAAAACTGAGGGTATTAAAGCATGATTGACGTCATAAGCGCCTTTTTGCATCTGGACCAGTATCTGGGCTCAGCAATAGCGGATTACGGCATCTGGATATACCTTGTTTTATTCGTGATTATATTCATTGAAACCGGCGTTGTGCTCGCGCCTTTCCTGCCAGGGGATAGCCTTATATTTTTGGCCGGCACTTTTGCCGCGATAGGAGCCCTTGACTTCACAACCCTGTTTATAGTAATGGCATCAGCCGCGATTTTAGGCGATTCGGCCAATTATTACATAGGCCGGCGCATGGGCAAAAGGGCGTTACGGGGAGAAATACCCTACGTCAAAAAAGACCACATAGACAGGACGCATCAATTCTACGAAAAACACGGCAACAAAGCCATTGTAATGGCAAGGTTCCTGCCGGTAGCCCGCACGTTCGCGCCTTTCATTGCAGGCGTGGCATGCATGAAATACGCAAATTTTCTCTTTTACAACGTCCTAGGGGGCTTGGCTTGGGTTCTCTCGTTCCTGACACTGGGTTATTTCCTTGGGAATGTTCCAGTAGTAAAGGAAAATATTGAAGTGATGATTCTTGCCGTCATAGTTCTGTCGTTTATGCCCGCCGTTTTCAGCCTGGCAACGCAAAGGATGCGTAAATCACCTGCGCGTGGCGGAACCGCGTGAGTTTCTTATATCCTGAATGGATATCCCTAGGAAATACGCAGTTATCAGCAGCGTGATTACTGGCGTTGCCCAAGACGGGATATGCGCGCCGAAGCTATCGGCGATCATCACTGCGCCAAGAAGAAGTATGGAATACATGGCGCCGTTCTTGAGGTACTTGTATTTCTTGACGTTCTCTATGTTCCGTACGGTGAGCTGGCGGACAATTATCGCGCCGATGCCGTTTCCGATAATGATGAGAGGAACGAGAAGCGTGAACGCGAAAGCGCCAACAACGCCGTCAATGGAGAACGTCAGGTCTATCATCTCAAGGTATAAAATTTTGCTCGTGTCAGACATCGGCGTCTTGCCTTCTATCATCTTTTTTTCCATCTCTTGGGCGTTTTCCTTGAACCCATGCGTGATGAAGAAGGCCGTTGAGCCTATCACGGCCCCGAACGCCAACATCGGATCGCGGTTGATCCCAAACCACACGATGGCCGCGAGAAGCACGGATACGACTGCGTAGAACCAGACACCCTGCTTGTGCATGAAGGCTTCGCCCTTTATGCCGTAGTGCTTCGGTTCCAGAAATAGCCAATGGAAGAAAAGGAAGAGCAGGAACGTGCCTCCGCCTGCCAGAAGCACAGGAGCCGACTGCTCCATAGCGCCGAGCACCGCAGGATCCGAACTCAGGGCGGCAGTAAAAACTTCCGCAGCGGGCATGGACGGGTTAACAGCCCAGAATATGGCAAACGGCAAGATTCCCCTAACTACAAATACCGCCAGAAACATGCCCCACAGCAAAAACCAGCGCCTTGCCTTCTTTGACATCGTGGAAAGAACTTCGGCATTGATGATGGCATTGTCAACGCTGCTGATTATTTCAAACAGGCTTAGGCCGACGATTGTCAGCGCGATTGAACCTATGTCCATGATATTTTACTTGTTCTCAAGGCTTTAATTCAGGCGGGTCTCCGCATACAACTAGTTGCCCATCAGCTGTTATGCGACATCGGATATGAGTCCGGGTAATTGATAAAGAGGGGGAACTTTATGTTCCCTCCAAAGCAATCTTTGTTTGGTAAAACAGAGTGTTTGGAGGCGTTCCCCCTATGAAGTATGAAGAAGAGTTTGTAAAAAG
>DATDTL010000074.1:0-12984 GCA_035290885.1 archaeon | reverse complement strand
GTCGGTCATCTTCTCTACCCCCGAAGCCATGACCACGTCATGCCTGCCTGATGCCACGGCAAGCACCGCTTGCCTGAAAGCCGTTGCCCCGGAAGCGCACGCAGCCTCCGTTCGCGTGGCAGGAATAGGATTCAATCCCATGTGATCCGCAGCCAAGGCAGAAATATGCTCTTGCCCGCCAAAGCGTCCGGCCGCCATATTTCCTATATAAAGGGCGTCTATCTTCTCCGGCTCTAGGCCGGAATCCTTGAGTGCAAGCATGCCGGCTTCAGCAGCCAAATCGCGCAGTGACCTATCCCAAAGCTCCCCGAATTTCGTCTGCCCAAAGCCGATTACTGCAACGTTTTTCATTCTTTTAACTCCGCCATAATATCAGCATATGAGCTTCTTTTATGGCACTCACAGGACGGCCATAGGGGATGAAAGGCATTCCTGCCCCCTCTGTTCGCAGCGCATCGTATCCCTCATAATCAAATGCTCCTATGATATTTGTTATGCTACCTTCAGACAATAGCCTCTTCATCATCACACCTTCAGCTTCTTTCTCAATCTTGCGTAAGTTCCGTAATCAACATAGGTCTTGTTGTTGATGTAATATTCAGTCTTCTTTGCTAGATCTCGGGCCTTGATTATCCTGTCTGTGACTTCCAGAGCGAACGAATCGCTCCCGGCGCCGGAGCCGAACGACGTCATGAGTATCTTCTCTCCGGGCTTGGCCTTGTCAAGGACATTGGTAAGCCCGACTATTGACGAGCCCGAATAGCTGTTGCCGACGTTCTCAACGACAAGGCCATCCTTGAGCTTCTCTTCGGGCACCCCAAGCTTCTTCGCCGCCTCGCGCGGGAACTTGCCGTTCGGCATATGGAACACGGCCTTGTCGTAGTCGTTGACAGCCGTGCCGGTCTTCTTGAGAAGGCCCTTTGTCGCCTCAACTACATGTTTAAAATAAGCCGGCTCCCCTGTGAATCGCGCGCCGTGGCGCGGGTATTTTTGCCCCTCGCGCCTCCAGAAGTCCGGCGTGTCCGAAGTGTAGGAGAACGTGTCAATTATCTTCGCCACGAGATTGTCCTTGCCAATGACGAACGCCGCGCCGCCTGCTGCGGCAGAATACTCCAGCGCATCGCCAGGCTGGCCCTGGGCAGTGTCCGCACCTATGGCCATGCCGTATTTTATCATGTCTGATTGCACAAGGCCCATGCAGCACTGTATTGCCGCAGTGCCGGCTTTGCAGGCGAATTCAAAATCAGCGACCATGACCTCCGGGCCGATGCCCAATGCATCCGCGGCCATCGTTCCCGACGGCTTCACGGCGTAAGGATGGCTTTCGCTCCCTATGAACAAAGCGCCTATCTGCTGCGGGCCTATGCTGGCGCGCGCAAGCGCATTCTTCGCAGCAGCGACGCTTATCGTCACGGTGTCTTCGTCCGCTGCAGGCACGGCCTTCTCGTTTATCTTCAAGCCGCGCTTGAACGCATCGCCGTCTTGGTTCCAGACGCGCGCTATCTCCTCTGCCTTGATGCGGAAGCGCGGTATGTAAGCGCCATAACCGGTAATGCCGATCATAAGTACCTAACGCCTCCAAACCCTTTTAACTGTATCTGCCGGCTTCCGATGCCGTTAACTTTATTGCCTCCGGCGCCGCAAAAACTTTGCGGCAGCTTACAATCAAAACCTTATTTACCCTCTCATGCCAAATAATCAGATGGTTCTTGAAGCCGTGCTGGTGTCGAAGAACGTCAGCAACAGGCCGCTTAAAATAATATTCCTGTCGTTCGCGTATTCGTTCGTGGCGATAACGTTCTCGTACCATCTTTTTCCGGCGCAGTCCTCCATGCTCGCAGTGGCGCTAATAACGATAATATTCATACCCTTTTTTCAGAAGCTCTTTGAGCAGGACGAGGTTTCGGAGATTCTTTCCTTAAAAAAGCTCAAGGACAACGTCTTCGTCCGGCACGAGTCCACCATAAAGGCGTTCTCCTTGTTCTTCGCAGGCACGACTCTCGCGATAAGCGCGGGATACTATTTCTTCCCGCAATATGACGCCGTCTTCGCCCTCCAGACATCAACGCTGCAGTCTTTCGCAACCGGCAGGGTCACGGACTTCGGGACGATGCTGCTGCTGATAGCGAATAACACCCAGGTCATGCTGCTGATGTTCGTATTGTCCACGATATTCGGCGCAGGCGCGGTCCTGATACTCGCGTGGAACGCCTCGGTCATTGGCGTTTATCTTGGCATGATAGCGCGCGCATTCACGTCTTCCGGCGTTGACTCGGCGTCCGCTTTCTTCTACGGCGTCCAGTCCGGGTTGTTTTCCATAGTGCTTCACGGCGTGCCCGAGATACTTGCGTATTTCGTCGCCGGCATTGCAGGCGGAATTTTGTCAGTAGGGATTGCGCGAGAGAGCGTCGGCAGCATGAAGTTCAGGAAAATTTTTACAGATTCCCTTAAGCTCCTCGCAATGGCACAAGTACTGATAATAGCCGCGGCATGGCTTGAAGCGGCGTTCTGAGAATTATAGAAAAACAAGAGGGGACCCGAGTGCAGCCGCGAACGCAAGCGGCACCATCCGGATAACGTTTTCAGGGTCATTGTGCCTTTTGTCAAGCAGTGCGGCTCCAGCAAGCAAAGAAACTACGGATACAGGAATAGAAAGAATATTGGTGGCTGCAATGCCTGATATCGCTGCTGCAAGCATGAATGCCGTTGAAGTTATTATGAACGCGCCTGCAATGCGCGCTGCTGTCTGGTAGCCGGCAGCCACGGGAAACGTTGATATTTTTGAGGCCTTGTCTTCCCTGTAATCCAGAAGATGCGGTATGGTCGCGGTTCCGGTGATAAGCAAGGAAATATAGAGCGCAGGTACAATCCATTCGTTGCCTGCATGCGGCCATGCAAGGAATCCTATGAGAAGCGATATGCATCCGCGAAAGCCACCTATTGTCAAAAGGCCTATTATGCCGCGACATTTCAGCTGCACCGGCGGAACGGAGTAACAGAACGCCAAAGTTGCCCCGATTACTGCGACAATAAAAGTGTTTGTGCCAAGAAGCGAAGAAGAAATGCCGGCAATGACAACGGACGCGAGGCCCACAAAGAAAACGAATCCCGGCTGAGCCGTAACGTCCATTCCGGATCCGCCAGCCACAGTCACGCCAGCCACCTTCTTTATTACTTGGCGCGCATCTGAAACCCTATCCGACCAATTGTTCACAATTTCTACAAGAGCGGAAAGCGAAGCCGCGGCAAGCACCACAAGAGCCGTCTGGAACAGCGGAAAGAAGCCGGCTGCGATATGGAGCCCCGCAAGCGCGGGAAGAATCGACAGCGGCCAGAATTGCGGCTTTGTCAGTTTGATTGCATTCAGCGTCATTTGAACCGGCAATAAATAGATTATTACTCAGCCATAAATATGCACCCCGAGCGCAACGAAATCACTGACGGCAACCTGCTCAAGGCGATGGCGCTGCTGGCGCTCCCGATAATATTCAGCAATTTCCTGCAGGGGCTATACAACGTCATAGACATGTTCTGGGTCGGCAAGCTCGGCCCCGCAGCCGTGGCCGCGGTTTCGCTGAGCTTTCCCCCGACTTTTCTCATGATAATGATAGGGACTGGCATATCCATAGCCGGCACCATACTCGTTTCCCAGTACAAGGGGCGCAAAGACCATGAGAAAGCGGACTTCATAGCTTCCCAGACGGTTTCCAGCGTCATCCTGCTTTCCATCGTTCTTGCCGCGCTCGGCTACGCGTTTTCCCCTGTGCTGCTCGGCGCGATGTCGCTTGAGCAGTCTGTGTCGGGCATGGCGAAGGATTATCTTAGAATAACGTTCACCGGCCTGCCGTTCGTGTTCTTCTATTTTGTCTTCCAGTCGTTGCTGCGCGCGACTGGAAACGTCAGGACCCCGCTTTATGTCGTGATGGGCTCAATACTCCTCAACGCTGTTCTGGATCCGCTGTTCATATTCGGCTATGGTATCATTCCTGCAATGGGAGTGGCAGGAGCGGCGATAGCAACTGTAATTTCCCAAGGGCTCGGCGCGCTCACAGGGCTGTACATACTTCTTCGCGGCAGAAGCGGAATCCACGTCAAATTGCCTTACATGGCGCCCCATGCCGAGACCCTTGTTAGGCTTGTGAAGCTGGGCGTGCCGTCTTCCGTTGAAATGGCGTCAGTGTCCCTGAGCTTCATCGCGATGCTTTTCATAGTGACGCCCTTTGGAACGGAAGTCACCGCAGCTTACGGCATAGGCACGCGGATACTTTCCATGATAATAATACCCTCGGTGGGCCTTGGCATTGCCACGTCCACCATAGTCGGCCAGAACATGGGCGCCGGCAGGCCCGAGCGCGCCGAGCACGCGGCAAAGGCAGGGATGGCGGCAGGCTTCGTGGCGCTCACTGCGATGGGAATCCTCATGTTCGCGTTCTCTAAAGCCATAGCATCGGCGCTGATAGACGACGCCACAGTGGTTTCCATGTCTTCAAATTTCCTCAATCTCGTGGCGCCGGCATTCGGATTCTTTGCGATACTGGACGTCGTAACAGGCACTTTCAAGGGCGCCGGCCATACACTGCGTTCCATGGCGCTCACGATAACGTCGCTCTGGCTTCTGCGTTTTCTGATTGCATATACGCTTGCATACCACACCGCGCTCTCTTTTGAAGGCATATGGTGGGCCTTCCCGATATCGCTGGTGCTTTCCGCGTTTATAGCCGCGGCATGGTTCTTCCATGGCTCATGGAAGCACAAGCGCGTGCTGGAAGAGCATAGATAAATTAAAAAACTTTTCTGCATGATGTTCGGCATGGAAGACGTATTCAACCTGTTACACGACCCCGAAAGCGATGCATGCTGGGCGAAGCTGGAAAGATACGGCGACACGACAAAGATTACTACGTATGACGGCAAAGACCATGTCTTGCAGTCAATGACAGCAGACAGGAGAAACCCTAACGGTTATATCGTATTTGACGGAGGCAGAGTTATATATGACATACAGGGAGACACGCTCTTTTGCGCTGACAGCCACCGTTCCGCGCAAGACGCGGTGGATTATGCACACGACAGAAACGGAAACACGATAATAGCAGGAATCAGGCCGTGGGTGTTGAAATACACCCATTGCGCATTGCCGCCCGTGGAAATACCGGAAATCTTTGAGGAAGGAAAGAAAAACAGGGCGCCTGTTGATATTCTTGATGTATTGGAAAACATGGCAACCGAAAGCCCCGGCCACCCTATCGAATTGGCCAAACTATTGGACGGATATAATATTAACCCCTCAGCCATCCCTGCCGGCGAAACAGACCCCGCTACGGATAAGCAGTTCAAGGAATTCATGCAGAGAAAAAGCTGAAAGATTCATTGTTTTTTGAACACGAATATTCCGGCAAACATCGCGGATATAAGAACAATTACCGCCAAGAAATTGGGAGGCCGCGCCGGGCAGTTACGGCCCATGATAAAAGGCAGTTCAATTATTGTATTGTTCTGCCGGATCTTGATCGCGCCTTCCGTTCCGTCAAATGCCGGCCTGAATTTTGCAGTGCCGTTGCCATTGCAATAAGCGTCTTTGGCGTAGAAGAACGAGCTTTTCCATTCTTCGTCCAGCACGATGCCGGGCGCATCTATCTTCACGTCCCAGCATCCGGTTTCGTTGCCTCTGAGCATCACGGAAACGTCGCCGCAGGTTCCGGTAGCCGTGGCGTTGAAAGCGAACGATGCCGAAGCCATCAGAAGAAAAACCAAAGCGCGCAAATCATCACCATGGATACTGCTTCATCTTGAGCTTGAACAATCCCTCTATGAAGTCTGTGCCGGCATAGCCCGCCAGCAGCGCGAAGCGCGCATCCTCCGCGATAAAGACGCCTGCAAGAAGCCCCATCCCGCCCGAGGAGAGCAGCGTCAGAAATATGTATCCGTCCCAGAGCGCCCGTTTCTTTGACGGCGCCGCGGTCATGTATTTGGTTATCCCTACAAGGCCGCGTATCACACCGCCAAGGAACCCGGCAAGGAACACTTCCATCTTTGCATATGCACGGAAACGAATTAAAGCTTATAAGATATATTTTATAAAAAATATAAGGAAAAATATAAAAATAAATGCTTAGAGCGCCAACTTCTCATGCTTCATGTTAAGAGAGTCGGCCACTTCCTTGCACGTGAGCTTCCCTGAATGCGTGTTTATGCCTTTGAGCAGCGCAGGGTCGTTTTTCGCAGCGCCGAGCGCGCCGAGCTTCGCTATTCTGAGCAGGTACGGCAGGGTGTTGCTTGTCAGCGCAAGCGTTGACGTATATGGCACAGCGCCCGGGATGTTGGTGACGCAGTAATGTATCACGCCTTCCTCAACATATACCGGATTCGCGTGGCTTGTCGGCCTTGCGGTTTCTATGCACCCGCCTTGGTCTATGGCCACGTCAACTATGACCGAGCCCGTTTTCATCTTCCGGACCATGTCGCGCGTCACGAGCTTCGGAGCCTTCAACCCCGTGATAAGCACTCCGCCCACGAGGAGATCCGCCTTCTCCACGGTCTTTTCGATGTTATACGGATTGGAATATAGCGTGCGTATCCTTCCGCCGAAGGCGTCGTCTATATAGCGCAATTGTGCGGCGTTCCTCCCTATTATGGTCACGCGCGCGCCTGTGCCCATGGCGATTTTTGCCGCATTGATTCCGACTATGCCGGTACCGAGTACAACAACTTTGCCCGGCAATACCCCGGGCACGCCCGACAAAAGCCGGCCTGAGCCGCCGTAGGTTTTCTCAAGATAATGCATGCCAACCTGCACGGCCATCCTGCCGGCAACCTCGCTCATCGGCGCAAGCAGCGGCAAGGTGCCGTCCGGCAATTCCACGGTTTCATATGCCACGGACGTTACTTTCCTTTCTAGCAGCGCTTTCGTGACTTCCGGCTCTGCCGCAAGATGCAAATACGTATACAGCGTCTGGCCTTCCCTCATCATGGGAAATTCCGTTTTCTGCGGCTCCTTGACTTTCACAACAATATCGCTTTTGTCCCAGACGTCCTTCGCGCTTCCGGTTATTTTTGCGCCCTGCGCTTCGTACTCCTGGTCAGGAAAGCCCGAGTTTGCCCCGGCCCCGCATTCAACAAGCACGGCATGTCCTTCCCTGACAAGTGCATTGACGCCGATGGGCGTAAGCCCCACGCGGTTCTCGCCTATCTTTATTTCCTTAACGGTTCCTACTATCACCGAACCACCTCTACGCACTTTTATCCGGAGCGCTTAAGAGGCTTGCAGATGAAAAATTTCATAAGCGCGCTTTTTTATTCCCGGAATCCTATACATATTGTCAAAACCATGGAAATCACTATTGTGGCGTTTGGCGGGAATGCGATAAGCGACCCCCGGAAAGCGGAAAGCGCCGCCGAACAGGCAAGGAAGATAGAGTCCGCGATATTGCGGCTCAAAGGCATTCCCAAAATGGCGATAACGCACGGCAACGGCCCGGAAGTCGGCAACCTGCTTCTTCAGCAGGCCGGAGGCAGGCGGCTGCCCCTTGACGCGCTCGTGGCAATGACCCAGGGCCAGCTTGGCTACTGGATATCGCAGGCCGTGGAGAACGTCCTGGATAGAAAGGCCGTTTCCATCGTGACGAGAGTTCTTGTTTCGCCGTCCGACCCCGGCTTCTCAATGCCCGCCAAGCCGGTAGGCCCGTTCTACCGCAGGAAAATTTTCAGGGACATGGCAAAGACAAAGGACGGCTGGAGAAGGGTCGTGCCTTCCCCGATGCCGCTGCGCATACTGGACATCGGCGCAGTCAGGGCCGTTGCCGAAAAAGGAATGGTGCCGGTGGCCTGCGGCGGCGGGGGCGTGCCGGTAATTAAGAAGGGTAGGAAATATGCCGGAGTGGAGGCAGTGATAGACAAGGACTATGCATCCGCGCTTCTTGGCTCCGAAATGGGAGCCAAATCGCTTGTTTTCATAACGAACGTGGATTGCGTTTTCCTGAACTACGGCGCGCCCGGCGAAGCGCCTGTAAGGGCCATCCGGGCTGATGATGCGGAAGAATATCTCAGGGGCGGGCATTTCGGGGAAGGCTCCATGAAGCCCAAGGTGCAGGCGGCGATTGATTTCATACGCAAAGGCGGCGAGAAAGCCGTCATAACGTCCATCGGGAATCTGGGTGCCGCCCTGAAAGGCAGGGCAGGGACGCTGATAACGGGGTGATGATATGAAAACGCGCGCAGGAAGGGATTTGCTGTCCGTGGAGGATTTGTCCGCGCAGGAGTTGATGAAGCTGTTTTCTCTGGCAGACCGGCTGAAGGGCAAAAGAACGGATGCGCTGAAAAGCAAAAACATAGTGATGATATTCCAGAAGCCTTCGACGCGAACGAAAGTTTCGTTTGAGGTTGCGATAAGCCAGCTTGGAGGCAACGCCATAAGCCTCAATTGGAACGAACTGCAACTGGGCCGCGGGGAAACCGTGGAGGACACGGCAAAGGTTCTGGAGAGATATGCCGATGCGATAATTGCGCGGGTCTTTTCGCACGGCGACCTTGAAAAAATGGCCGCGGCCGCCTCAATACCGGTGATAAACGCGCTGTCCGACTTGGAGCATCCCTGCCAGGCGATCGCAGACCTCTACACGATCCGGCAGGGAAAGAAAAAATTCAAAGGCCTGCGGATAGCGTTTCTTGGGGACTGCAAAAACAACACGTTCCGTTCCTTGGCGCTCGCTGCATGGAAACTGTCCATGAACATCGTATTCTCCTGCCCGGCCGATTACCGCCCGGACATAGCAGGGGCGAGAATAGAGGAAAACCCGATGAATGCGGTAAAGGACGCGGACATTATATACACGGACACCTTCGTGAGCATGGGTGACGAAGCGGAGAAGGACAGGCGCCTTGCGGATCTGGAGACTTACAGGCTCAATACAAGGCTTGTTCAGGCTGCAAAAAAGGGCGTCATGGTGATGCACCCCCTTCCCGCTCACCGCGGGGTTGAAATAGAGTCCAAAGTAATGGACAGCAGGAATTCTGTTGTCTTTGACCAGGCAGAGAACCGGCTGCATACCGAGAAGGCAATACTAAAATTCCTTTTGGGCTGAAGCGCATTTCACTTTCTTCGCTTTCCCAGCGCGCTGCCATGCTTTAAAAATGCCAAGACAAAGTACGCTTCATGTATATGGACGGCCACGGCAATCCTTGGATAAAGATATCCGACATCAACGTCCAAGCCTACTGCGAATATCAGTTGAAATTCTCTTGGCAGGGCATAGACCCGAAGACCGAGGCCATGCTCGTCGGCTCGCTCCGGCATGCGGAGTTGGAGACAGCGCATACGGAACGCATGAAAGACGCGCCCAAGGTGAGCGTTGAAGAGGCCCTGCGCCTTGGCGTAAAGGGATCCGGCCGGGAGCTGCGCATAAAATCAGGCAGGCATTTCCTCTACGGCAAGATAGATGAAGTGCAGTTCGAGCCGAACGCGATATTCATAATAGACGACAAGCCATCGGGCAACGTTTACCTCTCCGCTATGAACCAAGCGCGCGCATATTCGCTGGCATTCTCCTCTGAGTATGCTCCGGACAAGCCCGTGTTTTCCGCAGTCCGCGACCGCAACACCGGCGAGGCCCTGTGGATGGAGGAATTCACAGGCGAAGTGCAGTCAAAGATAATCGAGGTCGTGCAAAGGATCCGCAGCCTTGCCAAAGGCGAGATAGATTTCATATCCACAACCAAGCCCTTCAAGTGCAGGCCCTGCCGGTTCAACTCCATTTGCGACAGGAAATTAATTTAAAAATATTTGAAAGTGATTACTATTATGAACCCCGAAACCGAAAAGAAGCTGGTTGAAGCGTCCATAGAAGGCGCGAAGAACGCCTTCACTGGAACCAATCGGCCCGAAGACATGCGCTTCGGCGCGGCGGTTCTCACAGCCAAAGGAAACGTTTATTCTTCAGGCAGTTATTTTTCCGACACGTTCTCGCTGACCCTCCACGCAGAGCAGGCGGCGCTGGCTCACGCCGCGGCGCACGGCGAATATGACATCGTCGCCATTGCCGTCACAGGCAACAGCCCGGCCGGTAGTATATATCCATGCCACATGTGCAAGCAACTGTTGTGGGAAACGCACCTGCGCTCTAAGCGCTATATGGAAATAATACTCTGCGACTTTTCCGGAAAAATCGTCGAGAAACTGAAGCTGTCAAAAATAATGAATCACGCATGGCCTTGAAGTTCATGCTGCATGATTGGCGGTTGATATGTTTCCTTTCAGTTCCGGCGATAAAAGACGAAACCCGAATTTTTTCCTGTTAAGATTCATTTTCTCTATATAATTGTTTTTTTCTAAATAAAGTAAATCTGTTCTGGCAGTCTGATAGACTACGCCGTACGTGTTCATTATTTCTTCAATAGTAAATATTTTATCGGGATTTTTTATAAACTCCTTCAAGACATCGGCTTGCCTGATATTTACGCCCTTCAGATTCTTCACGGTCTTCAGAATATCTTCCTGCTCCTTTTGCTTCTTCCGGGCGTATTTCTCTAGGTCGGCAAAAGCTTCGTCAATCGCTTGAAGGTTATAGTTAATAAAATATGTAATGTCGTTATCGTCGGTTTCCGAATAAAGGTATGCAAGACCGTATTTCACCCGTGATCTCAGCAAGATTCTAGATATCGCCATAAGCTCGAAAAGCCAATAACCTCTTGAAAGTATATACCAGTAAAAAATGCTTCTGGCAGTACGTCCGTTCCCGTCATTGAAAGGATGTATATAACCTATCAAAAAATGAAGGATTATAGCTTTCACGACAGGATGTACAAAGTCCCCGTTATCGTCATTCGCGAACTCACAGAGTTTCGTTATCAAGCCCGGCACTTCGGTATAATTAGGGTGTATATGGTAAATGACCCCCGGATCCATGTTATCCGCTACAACGACGTCATTTGTCCGCCGGAAGATTCCTTCGTCCTCCTTACTTTCTAATGTATTTTCCGTTATGCTTTTTTGGATGCCAATAATTATCTCGGGTGTGAGAGGTTTGGTTTTCCATTCTTGGACGATTTTTTGAATAGTGTTATAATTATTGGCAATCATTCTTTCGGAATAATTGCTGGGAGCGATTTTTTTCCTCAGCATCTCCTTCGCTTTCTTCCGTGTGGTGTTGGCGCCTTCCAGTTGACTAGAAGCGATAGCTTCCTCCATCAGCGAATTTATTATGTATTGGCCTTTTCCTTCGGTGTTCACAAATTTAAATGCCGCATTGAGTTGGCCTCCGGCATTCTTGTCAAAAAAGTGTAATTTTCTAAGGGCATCGTCAAATAAGGAATATTTGAGTTCGATAGTGCCCAAGTTAATGGTTCTTTGCTGAGTTTCTCTTCTTATTTTCATCAGTGCCCAGAGCAGTTCACGATCCACGTTTTCAGGCACAGACTTATATTTTAACTCTTCCCAATGGACATATTGTTTGTTATAGCGGGAAGCAAGGTCTATAAGCGGCTGATTTTTTAGCAATTCAGCTACACTCTTCCTTTTTTCATTCAGTATTTGCCATTTATCCTTTGGAGTTTCTGGGATTTTCATACCATCACCTACTAAGTTAGTAATAATTAGTAATTATTAGCAGAAGAAGCTTTAAATATGAATTACTAATTTAGTAATGATTAGTAGAACAATCTCAGAAGGGGCACATCTGCGGCAAATGAAATTCTTTTGTTCAATATGCCGATCCGCCAAAGTCGGATAACTATACTTTCTGGGGCAACAATTCATTAATAAGTTTCATCAGTTCTTTCATGAAAAATGGAAGGTCCATAGGATACCGCGACGTTACAAGATTGCCGTCCACGACAACCTCAGCGTCAACGTATTTGCCGCCGGCGTTCTTGATTTCCTCCGGCACGCCGTCGCCCCAGAAGCTCGTTGCCTGCGCTTTGGCATTCTTTCTAACTTCCGTAGGCGCGCCGTCCGGGGCTCGCCGGGTATAAGAAGAATGTCGTAATTGCTCTGTTGCATAATTAACGCTTGAAGTCTGCAAGAATATTAAAAATGCTGATTTTTGCATTATGTTTTCTTAAGATTTTGACAAGATTTGTCGAATTTTCCTTACTGACAATAATGACGCAATCTAAGATTTTTTTGTGTTTTATGCCCTCCAGAAATCCTTTTCTATGATATTTGTATTTTCCGTGATTTGAGTTGTCTGTATAGCCGTATAGTTCCCTGTGAAGATTAGTTCTCTGTATCGCGGAGATGCTGCCGAGTTTGTAGCACACAAGTTTCGCCGTCATATACACATATTGCCCAAGCAAGAATAAATACGTTTACTTCTATATATATAGAAGTAATATTAAGAGGGGGCAAATGACAGAGCGCAAGGGTTGGGGCAAGAAATTCAAGGACTATCGTGACTGGCGGAAGTACAATGAGGAGCTCGTTGTACGGGGCAAGTTTCTCCTTGATTGCGAGTGGGTGAAATCATGGAATAGCGAGCTGGAGGAAATGAACAATGGCAAGGTGGGAGCGCGTTATGAGTATCCGGATTCCATGATGAAGTTCCTTGCGCCGCTTCACCAATGGATTGACTATCGGGGCCTTGAAGGCGTTTTGCGAAAGCTTGTTGAATTCAGCGAGTTGCCGCAGGCGAGTGATTATTCCAACGTGTGCCGGCGCGTGAATCGCATGGTCGTGAAGTTTGAACTCCCGCAAAGCGGCAGTTGTTGCGTTTCAACGGACGCCTCGGGCATGAAATTCGAGAATGCGGGCGAGTACCGCGCGCGCTTGTATGGCAAGCGCAGGAAGTACATAAAAGTCGTGATTTCAGCGGATCCTATAAGGAAGAAAATGATTGACTGCGAAGTTGGCATTGAGGGCGAGTTGCCCTCGGAGCCGGAAGTTGCGACCGTGCACATGGAATCCTTGATGCTCAAAGGAATTGACGTTGACAAGTTCTTCGGTGACGGCTCATACGACACGCACAAATTATTCGCTTTCCTTGAAAAGAACGG
>DATDTL010000073.1:0-8320 GCA_035290885.1 archaeon | reverse complement strand
TTCTCTTGATAGCGAAAATGAAAGGGTGAAAGCCCTGATTAAATTGGAAGGCTATTTGATGAAGACTTCCTCATAAAAGGTGAAGGTTGATCATTCTCGCAGAGGTGCAGGCAGATCGGAATTTTCCGGCAGTTCTCCTATGGCATCAACGAGCGAAGCGTATTTCCATGGATACGTGAGGTTCACTGAATAAGGACCATGCGGGTTCCTTTTGGTCGCCCGCTCAATTACAGCATTTGCTATTGCCATCACATGCGCTTTGGTTTCAGGATGTATGCTTCCATGATGCAAATAGCCCTTCATTGTACCGAAAACATCAACATCATCACTCAGAAGATCCGCAGAACCATAGGTCTCGCCTGGAAGCCTTTCATATACGCCTTGATCGTTCAATACCCACCCGCTATCGTGGATTCTGAATCTGTCAGGATGGCGTTCCACATCCAGCACAGTCACTTGAACACGTCCTTTGGGAATGCAGAAACTGGAATTCGCAAGGCCCATGTAAGCTTTCTCCCTAAGGTTAAGCGTTATTCCTGTTTCATTGTCGGGAACCACCTGTACGACAGGAGCACGAGTATAACGCATGCTATCCGGCACGGCAGGGCCATACACGACGCCTGAAGCTGGCGTTTCGTATGCCGCATCTGCACGGGGCGCGCTACTTTTATTTCGCCCAAAGAGTCCATTCAAATCAATTTTGACCATGTTTCAACGTTATTACTAAGAAGTAAACATATTTAAAGTTTATTTCTAGCCTTCTGGATTCTAATCAGTGTCCCTGTAAGAGTAGTTTCTTCTGTCCCGTTTTCTCATCTTATTTACGCCGCATACGCATTCACTGCCCATAGTCCTGAAAAACGCGTAAGCTACAGCCGAAGAGATGTACACTGGTATTTCGGGAAGCTCTCGCATCTCCGGAATAAATCGATATGCGAAAGGAAATGCTAAGGACGCAACCGTGAATGCCTTTCTCATAAGCTCATGGTTATAGAGGACGGCCTGCTCGCCTTTCGGCATGTTAGGCTGCGGTTCATAGTCGCCTATAACATTGCAGAGAATCGTCTCGGCCATTCTACGAACATTCAGGCGTTTGCCGGGAAAAGTTGCCGTATCATTCACTTTCATCGGCCGAAGAAAGAACTGCTCTTAGGTCATCTATTTTGAGATTTGTCCCCCCTGTCTGCGATAACAAATTGGTCAGGGGATTCAAAACAGGCATGCCCCATGTGAATTTGCTTGCAGGCGGTTCTGCCGTATCCATCGCATAATGATAACGAATTTCCTCCAGCCTTTGGGTATTGAGGCCTTCCAAAAGCCGTATATACCAATCCAAATCACTTAGAATTATCCCGGCGTAACAGTTGCCGCGGAATTCTGGTTGAGCTGCGGGGTATAACTCCTGCTCCTTTGCCAATGCACAAATGGCTCCTTGGCGCGCTTTCTCACGGGCTTCAGGATTGCTTGATCGGGCAGAATTATAAAGAGCCAGCAATGCAGCTGTCCTGCAGATGTTCAGAGCGCCCATATAGCCTTCATGGCCTGAGTGACGGAGCTGTTCGGCCATTAACGGCGCGGCTGCTATTATCTTCTTATGATTTCCATATCGGTTGTAAAGAAGCCTGCCTTCTACAGCCGCCTCGGCAAGATCTATGTCCAAATGCCAAGCCCGAGCGATTCGGCTACGTCCAGAATATACGGCTTGAAATATCCCATACTTGCACTTTATAGAAAAGAATTAAATACTAATAAAAATAATGATCTGTAAAGTAAATGTCACCTATAACTATGTGTTATGCTCTCCTGTTAGGAATTCGACCGATAACGAAAGTTTTTCTGAACGAATATGAAGAAAAATCGAACACAACATTGCGATTAACAGAAGTTCGCTGCAGGTGAATTTGGGGAATTTCCATGTTAATCGCTGTTAGGCGTCCTGAACGAAGTGAAAGCCCGCAGGGCGTGGCAAAATTATGAAGTAATTTTGCGTTCAGAATTCGGCGGTGGCGGGACGACACATAAAACTATATAATAAGAGGGGGCACGAAAAATTATAATAATCCTAATTCATTGCATTTGTTCTGAAGTTCTTGAAAACGAGATTCTGTTCCATGATAAGAGCTGAGTTCATTAAAGACCCCTGCGAGTTTCTGTTTAGGTAAATTAGCATCTCTAATTATTCCCAAAACCCAGTTCATATCTTTTTCACCCCTCATATATGCTTTTCTTATTGAACCTTCGACCCAATTTCTTGTTGTTGTTTCAACATCTTTGACTTTAACCATTTTATTTCCTCCTTTCTGAACGACTTTCAATCCAACCATTTATCCAACATACAATCCACATTGTAGCAAATAAGTAGATAAATGGGTCAAAAACTTCAACTTGAACACATCTGAGTTGATAAAGTTTATCCAACGGTTCTTCAAAATCGTATAAATTACAAATATTTTCCCATGTAGTATCTTGATAAATGAATAGTATCATTAATAGTAAAAATGCAGATCCTAACACATCCCATTGACTACTCTTCATTTTTATCTCCTATAACAGAAATATGTTTCTATGTTTAAATCTTTTGTTTTCGAGTGGGCTTTGCCTAATAAGTCCGGAAGAAGCCAACAAGTTGTGTTCTAAGGTAAATGCAAACACAACATCTTGTGTCGACTTACTGCTTTGGGGGCAAAGCCTTTCGGGTGCCCCTCTCAAATTAGAGGGTGGTCGGGCTACCGAATTCAGCTCTGTAGGACTTTGTTTGAATAATCGGTTTTGTTTAAAATTGAGCTTATTTGGATATTTTCTAAAAATATCTACCTTTTATCGCGTTCTCCACGACTTCTTTGAACTCCGCGGTGAGGCGCTCGAATGCCGCCTCGTCCTTCGCTTCCACGGTCAGGCGGATCATCGGAGAGGTGTTGGATGCGCGAATGAGCACCCACGCGTCGCCGAAATCTATGCGCAGGCCGTCCATGGTGCTTATGTTATAACCGGAGAACTCGTTCTTGAGCTTCTCTACAATCGCGAATTTTTTGTCGTCAGGGCAATCAAAATTCACGCGGCCGGAAGGGTAGCGGTGCACCGCCTTGACTATTTCGGAAAGCGGCGCGCTGCTGCGCGAAAGCGCAACGGCAGCGTAGAGGCTTACTGCCAAGGCATCGTCAAAAGGCAGGAGCGGCGGGATGACGTAGTGGCCGGCGCTCTCGGCGCCAAGGCACGCTTTCCTTTCATTGGCGTTCTCTACGAGGAACGTATGGCCCACGGGCTGGCGATGTATTTTGCGATGGAACGCCGCTGCGACGTCGTCCATGGATAAGGAGCATTCTATGTTTGCGACGACATCGCCCTTGTGCTCGGAAGCAAGCTGCGACAATATGAGATACGATGACTGCTCGGCCGTAAGGATGCTTCCTTTCTCGTCAACAAGTATCATGCGATCGGCATCGCCGTCATATGCTATGCCCATGTCAGCGCCGGAGCGGCGCAGTTCGGTCAACGGGTCGATGTTCGGCTCGGAATTGCGCTGCGGCGTTTCGCGCAGGTCGCCATATATCGTCTGCACGGAAAAGCCGGCTTTTTCGAAGAGCCTCTTTGCCGCAACAGAAGCCATGCCGTTGCCGCAGTCGAGGGCAACGCGCAGCGGCTTTCCGGGCTTGAGTTTTGCAGTAAGATAAGAAACGTAATTGATTATCGCTTCTTCGCTGCCCTTCTTCTCAATATTGCCGGCTTTTTTTGAATTGATTATTTTCTTTATGGAGAAGAACTCGTCGCGTATTGCGTAATTCTCTTTTTCGGAAAAGCCAAGGCCGTTTGCATGGAAAAATTTGACTCCTGCCCATTCTTTTGGCAGATGGGAGGCTGTGACATAAGCCAGCGCCTTACCGTGTTTCCACGCATAGAACATCGCAACGCCCATCGGCACTAATCCGACGTCCTCAACGCCAAAGCCCGCGCGCATTACGCCTGAAGAAAGCTTTTCTTTGATCATGGAACTCGACGAACGCATGTCCATGCCCAGAATTATATCGCTTTTCGCACGGCTTGCAAGAACAAAGCCTATTTTTTCGGCGTCTTCGGCGCTGATGTCCCTGTTGAATATGCCGCGGATGTCGTAACTCCTGAAAACGTTATGCGTTGCCATGCTCTCTGTGGGAATCTATTCCCAAGAATGATTTAAATATATACGTTGCCAAACACCGCTTATGAGAAATGCGGTTGAGATGCGGATTGCGAACAGCAGGAAGCAGCCAGCCAAACTTATCCTTTCACTGGACCTGTTCCAGAACGCTTCCGACAAGCGCTAATGTGGGATGATTCTGTTTCTGACAGATGACCTTCATGGGTCGCGTCACAGTTGTTCGTTATGTTTTTTCACTAAAAAGAAAAAGGGTGAGGAAAAATGCAGGATTTGCCGTCGTGTTGCGGTAGGGCCATGATAACCAGCTTGGAGCTTGGGAGATTCCTTGAAGCCAAGTGCCAGAAGTGCGGCGACGTGGTTTATGTGAAGAAGAGGTCTGTAGAAGGCAACAAGCCCGTGCTGCTGGACGACTGAAGGTAAAGAATACCAATAACGGAATGTTTTATCGCGTTCTTTACAGATAGCAGGCTGCAGCTAAAGTCCCCACTAAAGTGGCGGGCTTTGCCAAAACAGACAGAAATGCCAGAAAGCACTCGCGATTTTTGCGGGGCGGGCCACTTTGGTTTTCCTTCCCACCGTGGGTTGGCAATGGGCGTCATTTGGGCTCATTCCCGCCCGAATCTTCGTGTTTTCGCCGGCTTAAGCGCGTGGCTTTCGATGCATGGGGCTGTGAGAGTTCCGTTATCCTTGCAAGGATATCTGCCGGCTACTAATGAAGTAGGGTTGCTAAGTTGTGAGAGTTCCGTTATCCTTGCAAGGCATAGATAACTTTCTCGCCCTATACAACGCTGCGGGCAATGATGTGATATTCACGCCATACCCAAGGCATTCTTTTTAGCTGAAGTCTTCTTCGGTGAATACCGTCACATTGCCTTTTGTCACGCGCTCCCTGTATCCGGTGCCTACTATCACGGCTATCTTTCTCTGGATTGCCACGTCAACGAGGGATTGGTTTATCTTGCCGTCAAACACGATGCCGTAGGCGCGGTTGTACTCGTCCAGCGCAACGGGAAGCTCGCTTATCGGGACTTTTGTAAGCACTTGGATGTTCCTGTCCACAAGGTACGCCGCCCGCGTGCCGGTGAGTTCTTCAAGCAAAGGACGGAAAGCTTCCTTGTCTGGAGACTCGGGCTGCTGCTCTTCATGCCCCTCTTCGATTTCGTCAGCACCTCTTTCGTCCTGCCTTGCCGAGCCGCGGCTGAAGCTCTCGCGTTTTGCCTCGGCACGAGACTGGTCGACAGTAACTTTCTCGCGGAGCGCCTTGAAGATCTGCTTCTTCGTAAGCTCTTCCACTTCCTTGCCTTCCTCGGCGCGGGCAACGTATTCTATTTCCGCCACGGACATAAGCTTCTTCAAATCAAGCTCGCCGCCCCTGTCGCCGTCAAGGAATGCTGTCGTTATCTTTTCCTTCGTGATTTCTATAAGCGCCTCAGGCACTTTCGACCCTTCGCTTGCGACGACGTTCCTTATTCCATTTTTAAGAAGGTTTATCACGTCGGCGCGGCCTTCAACGATTATTATTTCGTCGGAGGTCATGATGTCAGGGCCGCAGCTCAGTCCCTTATATGTCGTGATTTCTGCGGTGCGGACCGACTCCTTTATGGTTTCCGAGAGCGTCTGGGAATCCGGAACGCCGGCCTCCATCATGGCTGCAAGTATTGCTTTAGCCCTGTCTATCACGTATTTCCTTTTCTGGCTTCGCACGTCCTCGACGTTGCTGACTTCTATTGTGGCGTCGCACGGCCCCACCTTTTCTATCGTTTCCAGCGACGCTGCTATCAGGCTGGTTTCAGCGGCGTCAAGGCTGGAAGGTATGACTATGTCGGCAAACGCCCGGCCCTTGTTGCTCTTGACGTCAACTTCTATGCGGCCTATCCTGCCGGTGCGCTGAAGCTCGCGCAAATCAAGGTCGCTGCCTAACAGCCCTTCGGTCTGCCCGAAGACGGCTCCTATGACATCAGGCTTCTCCACGAGGCCTTTTGCCTGCATCTTCGCGTGAATGAGATACTTCGCGAAATTCTGGGCCAATTTGGCCATATACATCACCTCTCTTTTAAGAGGCAGAACTAGGCATCTGTCCTTTGGCTATGTAATCCCCTTACAAGCCGCGTTGAATTATGATTATACATGTTACCTGTCCTGCCTTAGGATATAAATCCTGATTAATCTATCAAAAGGAACGTTTTTAAAGGTTCTTTAGGCGCCAAGCTCCAGCGTCTTCTTCCGGGAAGACATGCCGCGGAGTATGCGAACTGAAGCGTATTCGCGGGACATCTCTTTGATAATCTGGATGTTGGCGCGATTGTTTTCCGCGGGCTCGGTCACATATATCGTCCAAACGGCGCCTTTTTCAACGCGAAAGGCGGATCCTTTTTTGACGGTGCAATTAACTATCATTTACCGTAGATGATTTGTCAGCGTTTAAATGGATTATTGAAGGTAAAAATACATGCAAATTCCTGAAATAACGGGCCCGGATTACGGCCTGCGTAAGTTTTTGGAAAGTGATGGCGGTAAATACCACATTGCGCTGATCTCCAAAAGGGAAGCGGACGTGCTGCACATCGTGCCTGACCGCCGGATGCCCCCCATTGATATGGACATGCGCGTGGCAATGCGGGATGGAAAAATACTGGGCGTGACGTCCGGATGGCCGCCGAAAATGCATCAAATAACAAGGGCCATGCTTCACGGCCCGTATGGGCCACTGTTGATAAGGGCGGACAGAACTGATGAATATTTTTCAATCAGGATTCCTGCCGTTCTGGATACGAAGGATTTTTATGGTGCCGTCACTTTTCCAGAGGAACCGAAACCTAGGGACATGCAAGTCACATATCCTGCGGAGTCTTTTCCTGAAATACTGACAGTCACGCCCGACGGGCAATACCTCATAATTTCAAACCGTGGCGCCCAAGTCATAGACACGCATGGCAGGGAAACATGGTTGCCTGAAACCCCCGTGAAAGAGGCCGGCAACCCTGTTTACCGGTACGGCATGGAAGACGGCATGCCTTACTTGGGCATACGCCGTGGGAACGATGTGACCACCGTATCTGCCAGAAGATTGTCAGATTACGGCAAAGCAATGGGATTTTCTGCGTGCGAAGACTGGTACGTAGCCGGGAGGCATTTTCCTGTTCCTCTGTTATGGGCTCCGCGGGTGCATTTAACTGGCTCGTACTTATGAACAGATACGGATGAGGTTTTGTTGAACAAATGCTTCTCCCGCTTTTGTGGCTGAATGTGCCGACACCGAAGCTATTGCGGCATTGGTGGGCTTTTTCAACAAAAGCCCGGATGAGAATCAACCCGCCAGTAACACCTCATTTCATCCTTCGCCGAAGCGACGTCCAGAGGCTGAGGGCTGGCGGGGTTTAGAATAATAGGGAGCAAAGCGTTAAATCTCTTTCAGCGTGAACTCCTGCCTTATAAAATCGCGCAGTTTGGCTGCTACCAAATCCACTGAATGCTCGGCTATGTCCTTCACGCGGCCCCGCATATGGGAGATATAGAATGCGACGTAGGCATCGTAAGCCGGGCCGGGCGAGTCGGGAAACTCTATTTCCAGCTTGGCGTCCAGCCGTATCGTCATCGACGGCGATTGCATTATCCTGGAAATACCGCGGGCAGTGAAATGCAGTTTCAGCGAGGCATTCCTGTCCAGCTTTTCCGTGAGCGTTATTTTGGCAAGCGTGCTCTTTTCAGGCCCGTCTGTCTGGTAAATGTTCTCCTCTTCCTCGGCGCTGCCAAGCGAGAACACAAATTCCGTAAAATTTGCGGTAGAAGCGTATATGTCGGCAGCCCGGAAGTCCTTTTCCCACTCGTGCAGGTCCTCCACGACCCTTTCCATAGCATAACCTTATTTTGGCCGCTATAAATAAGCCGCAGGCGCTTTCTATGCCATCAACTTTGGGAGGTTAACAATATCTATCCGGAAGCTCGTGATGGCAACAACCGAGGAAAACACGATTTTAACTGGTTACATGCCCTCGGAATCCGCAAACAATTTTCGGCCCAATGCGTTTTGCACAGCGTGGGCATTTATCGCATCGAAACCTGCCCTTTCTTGCCGGCCTTCTTCTTGAACTTGGCGATTATCTCCTTTGCAGCGGTCACGGAAATTTGCTGCTGCTTGATTATTGCCTCGGCCACGCGCTCTATCAAATGCCCTTTAGCGCCGGC
>DATDTL010000072.1:0-13890 GCA_035290885.1 archaeon | reverse complement strand
GCCGTTCGGCTACCGGATACGCTGGTATTTCACCCTGAATGCGCGGGAACTTTACCATCTCGTGGAGCTTCGCACGGTCAAACAGGGGCATCCTGATTACAGGCGGATGTGCCAGAAGATGTTCATGCTCGCCAAAGCCGCTCATCCCATGGTTTTCAAGAACATGAAATTCGTCGACATGAACGACTACGAGATGCAACGGGACGAAGCGGAGAAGCGCATTGACAGGAAGATGGAAGAAGCTAGGAAGAAGTACGGGGAATGACTATGCTATCATTGCGGCTTTCGGCGCGTCCACTATCCGGTGCATCACTTCTTCTACCCTGTATCTCCAAATCCTTTCGCGTTGAACGTCGTTCGGATAAAGCTGGGCATGCCCCCGGTCGAACCTCGATGTGCTTACGAAATTGTCTGGATTATAGTTAAACGTCTTTGCCACAGTCACGGGATAATCATGCAATGCTCTCATGATGTCCGGATGAATGAAAGAAAGGTAATTGCATGCTGATCCCAGCAGGTAAAGAATGCCATTGTCGCGCGTAGCGACTGCCACTGGCTCATTTCCTACAAGCGTCCTGTATAGGGCTGCAGTGACTACGGAAACATCGGCTCCGTTGTAATTTTCATCGAAAAGAGGCTCATCGTTCTTTCCGGCTTTTCCGTTGATTCCGATCTCCATTACAATGTCTTCCAAATCGTGATAAAGATCCGTGTTTCCGGGCATGAAAACACAGGCGTCTAATTTTCTCCCCAGTTGTTTCATTGCAGAAACGGTTTCCGCAATAACCATCTCCTGTTGCGTGATTCCGGCTGCGCGGTAGCGGTCCGGTTTCCTTGGCAATGCCAATTCTTCATCCCATGAAGTGGCTTCATAATGCCGGGCTTCGGTATGCCTTACTTTTTTACTTTTTCCTTTGCGTATTGCTGCAAGCAGGCGGGATGTTCTTCCGACGAGTCTGGAATATCTTTCAAATTCTGAAACTACAGGGGAAACTGTAATGATTTTCCCTGATTCCAGAATCGCGCGGTAGTCATCAAAAGAGTTTCTGAAGCCTTCCAATGCTGCAATATCCAAGTCTTGAGGCGAGACTGCGCGGAAAAAATCCATAGGTTCTGGAAAAAACTCCCTCATTTCGCTAAGGGCCGATGTATCAACGAGGATACGATGAGCATAATCCTGCGCAAGAAGCCCCAGATTTCCGGATATGGAGCTTTCGGCTGCCATCTTATTTTATGGATGCAAATCTATAAATCAAGTTATCCTGCGCAGCAGCGACACTATCGAAAACACTCCTTTCTGAAGCAGCCACAGAGCGGCTATAAGCGTCAGCTTGGGATGCGAATATACGCCAAAGGCGATCAAGAACATGTAAATTCCGGCTGCAAGGTCTATCCTGCTTGCAAAATCCGTCGGCGAAAAGAGCGCGCCCTTGCTCGTCACATAGGCAGCGTGGTAGAAAATAACCGAGGTGTCAAACCAGCCCCAAAGCGCATGGGTACCCAGAACTAAGGACGTTGCAATGTCAAGGATTCCGAGAATGTAAGCGAGCATGTTTGTATTCACGGAGGAAAATACTTAAGGGATGCCTTTTTGGCGCAGCCGGAAAAATTCGTCATTTCCATGAGGATGCCATAAAGTGCAATATATCAGGCAGTCGACAAGGCCTGAGAAAAAGCTGGATGTATTTTTGCAAAAACTCGATGCCCGCCCTGACCTGAGCTTCCCTAAAGTAGAGTACGTTAAGCCACTTGATGAGATTATTGATATGTGCGAGTGGGTTCTGGGAGACAAATATGTGATTGTCAAGAGCCTCCGCAGCCGACATAGGCGCTAGGCGACGCCCGACCCGTTGCATCCAGGGCATCTACCAGTGCCCCTACAGAATACACAGCGACCGCCAGAATAAGGATCTCTGCCAGTTCCGTGACAATCGGCGTCTCGGTCTTTGCCATTGCAGTTGGGGCGCTTCCGCTTTGCGGCCCGCAAGAAACCTATAAACAACAGGGCTTTGTTTAAATAATCCCCCGGAGTGCAATAGGTTGCGATATTTGCTTTCTGAAACACAACGGGTTGTGGTATCAGACGATTTATTAAACAAAGCTAAATCTTTATATGCTTATTTTGAATATTGAGGTTGGTAGCTATGAAAATTTATCGGCTAACCGTGTACTACGATCATGGCAATTTGTACCGCAGATATATGCCACCTGAAGACCTTATGAAGTTGGACTTCGCAATTAGTAAGGTTTGGCAGCATGGCATACTTATCCATCGTTATTTAATGTTACATGCGGATAAATATCAACACTCCGAATTATCCGTGGTGGGGGAAACCAGCAAAAGACGACTTGATGTGGAGTCAGTCGCAGAAGAGGGTATTTACTGCGTTAGCGAACTATTCAAGCGCTTCGTCGAGAGCGAAGGCATTCCGTTCGATTTTTTCCCTATCATCGTAGAGGGTGAACGACGCTATCTCATGATGTGGCGAAGGTTGCCTGTGATCTCAGATTATGAAGTGGACGTCCACCGGAGCCAATATTGCGATGATGGTTCGCTTCAAATAAGCTCAGTAGTGTTCCGGTCGGACATTATTGAGCATCTGGGCTATCGAATTTTCAATGATACGAGTCGTAGCTTCATCTTCGTGACAGACGCGCTCAAAGAAAAGCTGGAAAAGGGAGGGTTTCTCTTGGGATATAAAGAACAAAGAGTTACCGAGGTGAAACTGGAGAAAGAAGAGGTTGAGAACCTCTTGCTCTATGCAACGGGCAAGGAGCTGGAAATGCGCCTAGTTCCTGCTTGGGAAAAGGAATTGCAAGCAGTGGACGATTACCTTGAAAAGGTGTTGATTGAAGAAGGTAACCAAGCGACTCTGGAGAGATTCCGACGCGAAATGAAGGGAATTTGGGAAAAGGACTTTCAGCGACACGAAAATGGCTTGATGGAACCCGAAGAACGAATTACTTATTGGTAAGTTTCCGTCTTGCTACCGCCGGCATCCGCAGATAAAAAGGGCGAAGATGGAGCAGAAACCGGTTTATTGCGCGGGATATTCGGTACATCGCATGGTATTTAAGTATGTACCAAAAAATGGCCGACAATAGCGTGAAAAAAATGGTCGAATCCGGATGGGCTTATTTTGATACAGGTTTGTTTGTAATGAGCAGCGCAGCAAAGCAGAATAGAATTATTATTGATACCAGTCCCGCGATTTTTTGCGAATGGCTGTTGTCCGCGGGCTTGGGTCGGGTCGTTTCGCTGATGCTGAAATTCTTTCCGGCGCTGGCAAATTCCTTTGTTCGGTTAGCGACATAAACAGTTACGGTGTAATCGCCTAGTGGGATGGCGGCTATGCTTATTTCTTTCCAGTATTGCAGTTCCCTCTCCACAGTGCGAGTGTCGTTTTCTTCGCGGATTACGTGTCCTTCTGCATCTGTAATGACGTACCTTACGATCGCCTCCGCCGCGCCCTTGGTATTCATTTCTTTCAACGTTAGGTTCATGAGCAGCGAGGACTGCACAAACAGGCGTGAATCCATTTCCAGCAGCATGGCAAAGAGAACGTCACGGCATTCCCGTGTTTCTTCCGGCTTTTCCCGGGATGGGATGCAGCCCTTCGGGAATTTTAGCGTGCATGCCCGGGACTGTATCATATCCCTGCTACAGAGGCTCCACTCGGTGCAAACCCATGTGTTTGCGCACCACGTGGTGGTCCACGAGTAATTTTCTTTGTCGTCTGCAGACACGGCGGAGCCTCTTATCCCGCTGTGACGGAGATTCTCAAACCGGAATTTTGAGCCTTCGTCATAGCAGGAAATCCCGTTTATGGTCGTTCCGCCCGAAACGCCTATGCACGTGCTGAAATCGGTCTCATTAGCGTCCCCGCACGTTGCGCTTATGTCCGAATGCGAGTTCACTATTGCGTCTTTCACGCAAAGTTCGGTATAGCCGTAGTCATTGAAGTATACGGTCTTGTTCACTTGCGAATAGCCTGAAATATTTATGACCAGCGAGTCCGACGATTTGGATACGTAGACTCCGCTGAGGTTAAGGCTGGCCAGCGAGAAGTTGTAGGTAAAGTTGACCATGATATCCGTGTTGTCGCTGATGATGACCTCCTGTGTCCCGTAAAACGTTCCATTCGTGGAATTCCCGGCTACCGTTACATTTATACGGCTCAGTCCCGAAGACCTGACAGACGATTCGTTGCCGATAAGCGTGTCGTTGGAGTCCAGTATGCCGTCCCCGTCCGAATCCGCGGTATAGAGCGTAAACGCGACGGACACGATTGCGATGTTGTTGGTCGTGTCGTTTGCGTAAAAGGTGACGTTATGCGTGCCGTCCTGTATCGTGTCGTTCTGTGAAGTAAAGCCTGTAGAAGTCGCGTTTGGCGCAAGGCTCACGTTCGCGCCGCCGTCAATGGAATATCTGGCGGTGCTATTCTCGTTGACGCTTATATTCAGCGTTATGGGGAGCGCATTATACGTGACGTTGGCAGGCGTGTTTATGGTAATGATAGGGGCTACGGCATCTATCGTGAAATTTATATTGGCAATTCCCGTATTGTTTAGCGAGTCGTTCGCATAAACGTAAACTTCGTTGACTCCACCTGAAGCCGTGAACGTAGAGCCCGAGACGAAGCTTGTGTTGGTAGCTCCTCCGTTGAGGGAATACCATGAAGAGTCCGTAGATTCGTCCGCCGTAAAGCTTAACGTGACATTGGGCTGCCCGTAGGTTCTGTTTTCCGGGGATGCTATCGTTATCTGCGGCGCTATGCCGTCAGCCGTGAAATTGACGGCTGACGCGCCCGTGTTGTTCGCGCTGTCGTTGGCGTAAACGAACAATCTATTCAATCCTTGCGCGGCCGTGAATGACGCGTTAGGCACGAAAGCGTTTCTTGTGCCGCTTCCGTCCAGATTATAGAACCAGCTGCCCACTTGTTCGCTTGAGTTCACACGAAGGCTTATGTTCGTGCTGGAGAAGGAAGCGTTGGCAGGCACAAGTATCGTGATTGACGGAATTATGCTGTCTATCGTGAAATTGACGGCGGTCTGGTTGACGTTCCCTGCGCTGTCGTTGGCGTATATTATCAGTTGGTTTGCCCCCTCCGTCCCCGTAAAGGATGCATTGGGCACAAAGGTGGCGTTTGTATTGCCGTTGCTGAGGGAGTACCACCAGTTGGTGATGGCCTCATTTGAACGGACTTGCAAGGTTATGTTGAAGCCGGAATAAGTGCCATTCACTGGAGCGTCCAGCGTCACCAGCGGCCCGGTCCTGTCGATGATTATCTCCCTCCCCCCCGTTGTGTTTTCGTTCCCATCCCTGTCCCGGGCGTAGGCGGAATGCGTGTATGTCCCTTCCATCAGCCCGGATGTGGCGTTGCTGGCTTGGTTGACGTACAATTGCCACAGGGTCGAATTGAATTTTTGAAGGCTGGAAACGTATAACTGGTATGCTTCTTCGGGCGACAGCGTCCTGTTCCATAAACCGAAGTCATCCATGCGGCTATTGGAATCAGCGCCGCCTGAAGAGAACCTACCTATCTGGAGGTTCCCCCCCACGTTCGCGTTCACGCTTGTGGAAGAGTAAAGAGTGTCAAAGAGGCTGCCGTTCACATAAACGTTAAATTCAGTAACGTTTCTGGTAATTAGGAGGTGATTCCATTGGTTTGCCGCCAGAGCGTTTGCATCGGTGTTTTGATCCGTTCCGGTAAAATAAGAATCAAACCCTACCAGATAGCTTGAACCCACCCATATCCACATACCGCTTCCTGCAGAAGTCCCTATTATGTTGCCGTTTATAGCGCGGGGATAAATCCACAACGACATTGACCAGTTGGATTTCCCGTCTAGAAGGCTTCCAATGCCCCCCGAAGTGACATAGTCCCCGTTCCCATCAAGGTCAATGCCGGCGCCATATCTGCCGGCGGCCGGATTTATTTCATCCCCGTTCCCGCTTACCGTCCCGCTGATTCCATGCGATGAAATGTCGGCCACGTACGTGCCGTTCTCCCCCAATGTGCTTCTGTTGTCAAAATTGTAAAACACGAGCAAGGAGTCGTTATAGAATGTGAAATTAGCCGCGTTCCATTCATAATTGAGTTCCGAGAGGTTGCCTTCCATGACGGATATGTTTATTCCGACAGAGGCGTTTGCCGTTCTTGTGTCGTCAAGGGGTGTGGGCGCCACGTATTCCAGAACAGGCGCGGCAAAGGATGCGGGAAGCAGTAAGAGAAATGCGGCAATAATTACGTTTGGTATGTTCATATATCGTCTCTTTATATATACCATGATGCCACTTAAAATCTATAGGTATAAAGTTTTCCCCACCGCCGGCTTTGCACAAAAAGCACTAAGCGGGCAAAGATATTGTGATTGCATTCGCGTGGAACGTAACCTGCCGGCTTCTTCCGGATTTATTAGGCAGAGTCCCCATCGTCTGTCGTCAATCTATGGCATGTAAACCATTCCGCCACTAAAGTGGCGGGATTTCCTAAAACAGAAGCAATGTCCAGAAAGCACTCGCGATTTTGACGGTGTGTTCCTTCTCGTCGTAAGTACAGTTCAATTATGGCAGAGCCTCAGCCATTGCTGAATCTTCGTGTTTTCACCGGCTTAAGCGTGTGGCTTTCGATATGGGGGTTGTAAAATCATGCCTGATCCAGGGTGCAAACGCATCTGCGCGCAAAGCATAAACACGGTTCATATCCCTGGATATATCGGAAATCCGGAGCAAAGTTCCCGCACTTCTTCGCGGACATTCTCGCCTTTCATGGCGCGGTTTATGAGGGAGCCGACTTCCTGCATCTCTTTTTCCTTCATGCCGCGGCTTGTAAGCGTGGGCGTTCCGAAGCGCATGCCCGACGGGTCCCATGGCTTTCTTGAGTCGTACGGAATCGTGTTCTTGTTGACGTAGATGCCGTTCTTTTCAAGAAGCAATTCGGCTTCCTTTCCAGTGATTTTTTGTTCAAGGTCGGCCAGAAGCAGATGGGAATCAGTGCCGCCTGAAACAAGCCTCATTTCAACGGCCTTGGCAAGGGCTTTCGCGTTGGTTATTATGCGGTGGGCATAGTCCTTGAAATCCGGCTTCATCGCCTCGGCGAAGCATACGGCCTTCGCAGCTATCGCGTGCTCGTGAGGCCCGCCCTGAAGCTCCGGGAAAACCGCCTTGTCTATTTTTTCGGCAAATTCCTGCCTGCACAGTATCATGGCGCCGCGCGGCCCCCGGAGCGTTTTGTGCGTTGTAGTCATTATTACGTCGGCGTAAGGCACCGGCGATGGGTAGGCGCCGCCTGCCACGAGGCCTGCAAAATGCGACATGTCCACGAAGAGTTTGGCACTTACAGAATCCGCAATCTCGCGGAATCTTTTGAAATCTATGATGCGCGGATACGCGGTGTATCCGCAGAGTATCATTTTCGGGGCATGCTGCTTTGCAAGGGATTCTATCTCTTCGTAATCCAGCGTTTCGTCACCCTTTTTTACGTGATAAGGCACGGCGTTGTAGTCCATGCCTGAAAAATTTATTTTCAGCCCGTGCGTTATGTGCCCGCCGTGCGAAAGCTCAAGCCCCATGAACGTGTCGCCCTTCTGCAGAAGCGCGCGGAACACCGCCTGATTGGCAGGCGAGCCGGAATAAGGCTGGACATTGACGTGCTCGGCGTTGAAAAGTTTTTTCGCGCGGTCTATCGCAAGGTTCTCTATCTCGTCTATGACATCGTTTCCGCCGTAATACCTTTTTCCCGGATAACCTTCGGAATACTTGTTGTGAGGGAAAGAGGATAGGGCTTCAAGAACCGCAAGCGAGGGTATGTTCTCTGAAGGTATCAGCTCAAGACCGCTTCGCTGGCGCTCAAGCTCCTTCATGACAAGGCCGAACATTGTAGGATCGCTTTCCATGAGCTTTTCAAGCATAGCCATTATTGGAAAAGAAAATATTAATCCGCTTGCAGGCATACTATCGTATGGCATTGCCTGTAATTGACAAGCGGATAATTTACGCGGCTCTTCTGTTGATCGCTGCGGCGGCGGCTCTGCTCGTTCCAATGCCGGAGCAGGAACTGGTGGCGTACAGGGAAAATATTTCCTACGAGGCGCTCATAGTGAGCGAGGGGTTGCCCAGCGGGACGCAGAAAACGTGCATCACTACGCTCCAGCCGACAGGCGAGAAAACCTGCGGCAGGGACAACGTTTCGTTCAGCGTTTCGACCGTTGAGTGCAGCAACCTTTCAGCATCCATAGCCACGTATAACGTTCATAACATTGCGGACAAGAAGGGCAGGTTTGACGTTGTCGTGGGCTTCAGCCTCCGAGACGGGAAGACGTCAGAAAGGCCGTACGACCGCGTCATTGACGCGAAAACAACGGAAACCTTCAGCTTCTCCGTAAGCACGCAGGAGACCGAAGGATGCTTCATAAGGGTGAACAACGCGCTCTCGGAATTGGAATGCGCAGATGCCGTGAAATATTCGGCGGACACCACGTGCTACGGCGGCGATGCGCTTCCTTCGCTAAATGAACAAAGGGGCATTGCGTACAGGGAAGTTAATAAGCAGAAGTTCGTGACGGTATACAAGCCGCTGATAGAGAAGCTGATGCAAGGCGCATGGATGCCGTAGTTTTGTTTCGTGTTCAATCACGCTCTTCTATAAGGTTAAATAAATGCCTGTCGTAAACGTCAGATGGCAGAAGAAGCGCCGTTGTACTATCAGGAATTCAAGGAAACCGTAAGATTTGGCGAAGATATATCGGGGCCCAGATACAACAACTTTTACCTGCATTTTGTGACGGAAGGCGCGGGTATTGTTTACAGGAGAAAGAATTATTTCGTCAGATTTCAGCAAGAGCAGGCTGCGATGGAAGCATACCTGACACGGGCGATAAGCGAGGCTATTTCAGACAAAAGCGTAGAAAGGCGCCAGTCGCTGGAGCCGTTTGAGAGCGAAATGCACGAGGCATACATTGTCATGAGGGGCTACGGCGTCCGGGACGAGGAGCTTTTTGCGTAGAAATATTGAAAACTGCGTTACTTGAGTTATATAACACAACGCAGTTTGCATACAGACAACTGTTGATAACGTGTCGTCTAACTTTCGCAGTTGTCTATAATCGTGGCGCCTATTCACAATCCCCACGAGGGGCGTTCCTTCTTTTTGGCGGCTTCTATTTCCTTCAGTACGGTTTTCTCGCTTTCAGACATCAGCGAGAAGTGCTTCATTAGCATCCTGTAGTCGTTCTCGGAGATTTCCGTATAGAGCACGTCGTTTTCGTGGACCCCGCGGCCTACCAGTATCCCTTCTATGGAAACAGCAACCTTCTCGGTTATCTTCGCCTCCTCAACGGCTTCGCCCTGATTTTCTATCTGCTTTATCCGGCCGGCGGGCTTGTTGTCTTTTGTCAGGTGGAAGCCGGGCTTCACGATTCCTGCAAGTATTTCGCAGCCAACGACCGCCGGGTTTGATGCGCGGAAGACAAAGCCGGGCATGATTCTTAACTTCCCCGGCCTTGCCACGTCGTCAAGCTCGGCTTTCTTGAGTTCCTCGGCCTTCTTTTCACTCCATTTGCCGTACTCTTCTTCCAGCCTGTATATCACGTCAGAAACAAGCAGAGTTATGCCCTGATCCTTTGCGAAGTCCGCGATATCTTCCGGCGGCTTCATGTTGAAGCACGCGATGGCGCGGAACTTCGGATCGGCGTTGCCGCCGGCTTTTATTATGCTTTCCCGCGTTGCGTTTCCGACCAGCGCCTCCTTAATCGGGTATTTTGCGAAAACGTTTATCATGGCTTCCAAGCTTCCTATCGTGTCGGCCCTAAGCAATATGCCTTCCTGTTCTGTGCGTATTTCCACGTCCCCGGCCTTGTCCATGCCGTCAAGCAGGGCCTTTGCCTCGTCGTGTGTTTTCGCAGAAGCTATCGGCGAACCCGCTTTCACGGCATCAAGTTCCGGCGCCGCGATTTTCACGCCGGATGCCGCGTAGACTGTGTCGACGTAGCGGAATTTTTTCTCTGTACGCATATCGCGCATGGGCTGGGGCAGCATCAGGGAGCGTATTTTTGTCACGATGCGCGATGTCCCGCCTATGGCAAGATATTCGCCTTTAGACACGCTTCCGTCATAGATTATAGTATCTATGGTCGTGCCCATGCCCGTGACTTCCCTGACTTCCATTACGGTTCCCCTGCCACGGCCGGTGACCGCGAGCTTGTCTTTCAGGAACTGCTGGGAAAGCCCGGATAATATAGCGAGAAGCTCTGGCAGGCCTTCGCCGGTGTGCGCGGACACGGGTATGCCGGCCACGGTCTTTGTGAAGTCCTGCACGCGGTCAAACCTGTCCACGGTTATGCCGTGCGAGGAGAACTGTTCGGCGACTTTATAGAACGCCTCTTCGAGCCTGCCCACGGTTTCCTCGTTTTGGTTTGCGATGTTTTCAAGGAAGCTCTTGCCGGGTTGCCATCCCTGTATCTTGTCCATCTTTGTCATGACGACCACAAAAGGCACGCGGGAATTCTTGAGTATGTTCAAACTCTCCTCGGTCTGCGGCATCATGCCGTCATTGATGTCCACGACAAGCATGGCAAGGTCCGATATTGAGCCGCCGCGCTTCCTCAGCGTGGAAAACGCCTCGTGCCCTGGGGTATCTATGAACAGAAGGCCGGGTATGCCTAAAGAGAACCGGAACTTTTCCAGCACCTTGCCGGCGACGGTTTTTATCGTGTCAGCGGGTATTTCGGTCGTTCCTATTGCCTGCGTTATGCCGCCTGCCTCGCCCTGCGCGATGGCAGTGCCCCTGATAGCGTCAAGTAACGACGTTTTTCCGTGATCCACATGGCCGAGGGTCGCTATTATAGGCTGCCTTAGCGTCATTATTCAACTTATCCGGACAAAGAATTTATAGCGCAATATGAGGGGTGGCATATCGGTTTCCGGGCAAAAGCTTTTCAAGGCAGTATATCCAGTAATTGACAGAAAATTCATCTTCCGTTTCCCAAACTGACTTCAAAATATTATTAGCTCTCCTAGTTACGGAATGCTCCGATGCTCCTTCAATTATCAATACAGGGCCTACGGGACGGATCGAGTTTCCTGTGTCATCGGTCACGCTGATAGGCCCGCAGTATATTACATCAATGCCGTTTCTTCCTTTTCGTTTTACTAACGGGCCAACGCTGTAGCTCTCATCTCCGCCTTTCATATACCGATCGAGTTGTTCTATGTTCAGTTTTACCGATGCTACCAAATAATATGCATAATCATTCCCTACGCATTTTCTTACCATCTTCTGGCTTCTGATAAAAAATACTTAAATTTATTGCCAAGAGCTTCGCAAGGCATATTAAAACGTATGCCGCATAGACCGTTAATGCACGACGTAATCGGCGTCAATTATTCGGAAATCGCGCTGAAAGGGCAGAACCGCGGATATTTTGAGAGAAAGCTCCGGCAGAACGTAAGGCGCGCCCTGAAAGGCGAACAATGCGATGTAGAGGGCCTGCCGGACAGGATACTGGTGCGGCCGCTGCCGGGCGCGGACGAAAAAAGCATAGGCGCCAAGCTGAAATGTGTTTTTGGCATTTCGCATTTCTACCCTGCGTTTTCCTGCGGGAAAAGCGTTGATGAGATAAGCAGAAAGGCGCAGGAAATCTTTGCAGGCATCGGCAAAGAAAAAACGTTCAAGGTGAAATGCTCGCGCTCTGACAGGACGTTCCCAATCGGCTCGCAGGAACTTAACAGGCAGATAGGAGAAATCCTTTACAACAGCGGGCGCAAGGTTGACGTCAAGAAGCCGGACATAGTTCTGTATGCGGACATATTGAAAGACTCTGCATTGGTATATACTGAAAAGACGCCGTGCTACGGCGGGCTGCCGGCAGGGTCTTCGGGCCGCGTAACAGTGCTGTTCTCAGGCGGCATAGATTCGCCGGTTGCGGCGTGGTATGCCATGAAGCGAGGCTGCCAGCCGGTTTACGTTCATTTCCATGCCATGCGCAGCAACGCCGAGGCCGCGAAAAGCAAAATAGCGAAGCTTGTGGAAAGGCTGTGCATATTTTCCGGGCGCGTCAGGCTATATCTTGTTCCGTACGACGTCTTTCAGGTGAACTGCAGTTCGGACTATGAACTTGTGCTTTTCAGGCGGTTCATAAACCGCGTGGCTGAAAAGATAGCACAGCTTGAAGGCGCGCAGGCGCTGGTCACGGGCGAAAGCATAGCGCAAGTCGCATCGCAGACCCTTGACAACATTGCTGCCATAGAGGAAGCGGTGAAGATGCCGATAATACGGCCGCTTGCCGGCATGAACAAGGACGAGATAATAGCCAAGGCGCAAGAGATAGGCACTTACGATCTGTCCATAGAAGACTACAAGGACTGCTGCTCCATAGTTTCAAGGCATCCGAAGACGAAGGCGAACCTTGAAAAAATAAAGGCCGACGAAGAAAGGATGAATATAGAAAAAATGGCAGAAGAAACGCTGGCGCTTGCGGAAGCGGTTGTCGTCGGCTAGCCGAACCAGAGCTTTATCTCGTTCTCGGCTTCTTCCTTGGTTGCTGACGCATGGACGAGGTTTTTCATTATCCTGTCGTCGTCCGGCAATTTCATGTCGCCAAAGTCGGCTCTGACCGTGCCCTTTTCGGCTTTTGATGGGTCGGTGGCTCCGGTGACCTCGCGTGCGACAGCCACGGCGTCCTTGCCCTCAAATATTATTGCAACAACTAGGCCCGATGACATGAACTTCTCCAGCGACGGGTAGAAAACCTTTTGTATATGTGCGGAATAATGCTGCTTGAGCAGGGCAGGAACAGCGTCCATCTCCTTTCTTTTTACCATCTTCAGCCCTGCGGCCTCATATTTTTTTACTATCTGCTTTTCAAGCCCCTTTGCCACTGCATCGGGTTTTAATATAACCAGCGTTTTCTCCATTATTGAATCACCTTAACTTTATTCTAAAGAAGCGGATTAAAAAGTGCTGTTTTTTGAAAATCAGTCCGTAAGCTCTATCTCAATATTGACGTCGCGGGGGATTCTTATTCTTGTTATCTGGCGCAGGACGCGGTCGTTGGCGCCAACGTCAAGGATGCGCTTATGCACGCGCAGTTCCCACGTTTCCCAGTTGCCTCCGCCGCCGCCCCTGTGCATGCCATCGCCGCACGGCGTCTTCATTACAGGCACGCGCAGCTTCTTCGTTGGCAAAGGTATCGGGCCGGAAACCGGAACGCCGATTTTCTCGGAAATATCCTTTATCTCGGTGCAGATGCTGTCCAGAGTCGTTGGGTTCTTGCCCGTCAGTTTTACTCTTGCAGTCTGCATAGTGTTAATTACATTAACGGATAAGTATAAAAATATGATTTCCGCAGGAAACCTCAACGAAGAGCCGCGGCAACCGTCAAACGGCATGCGTTGCTGAAGGTGGTGCCCGCATAGATGCGGTTTTCGTTGCCATTTCCGATATCGAAAGATGTTCTTTGGCGGATAATGAAAACGAACAAAAGAATTTATAACACGCATATCGAAACCCACCCGCTTCAGCGGGTGGATGGGGCAAGAGCGGGTTCGTGCTGCTTCTAATCGCAAGAGAATGCTCTAACACATGGAAAAGAAGAAGATAGGGAGCAAACATGACGGCCAAAATTCATAGAATTCTGCGGCCCGTAACGCCCGCCACTGAAGTTGCGGGATTATTTACAACCCGCATATAGAAAGCCACACGCTTAAGCCGGCGAAACCGCCGGCTAATCTTCGCGAAAACACGAAGATTCAGCGTGGGGATGAGTCAATGGCGGGTTAGTCTACCATGTTTGAACTGTGCTTACGACGGGAAGGAAACCCAAATGAACCCGCCCCGCAAAAATCGCAAAAGTGCTTTCTGGCATTTCCTTCTATTTTGGCAAAGCCCG
>DATDTL010000071.1:0-5869 GCA_035290885.1 archaeon | reverse complement strand
TTGAACGTTGCGAAGCGTCCCCACGAACGACCCGTCTATACCGTTGCCAGAATGGTCGGGTATTGCCCGCCCCCCGGCAAGATTAAGCTCGTCGAATTTCCAGTAGCCTTTCGTGGACGACAAATAATCAAAGGCAACAGCATCCCCTGTTGTGTTTCCGGGCGAATCTATTTCCAGTGCTCCGCCCATGCCTTCGCCGGAAAGTATCCCTATTTCGTCGACTGCGAAGACTGCCGTATCGCCTGCCGGGATTTCCGCCACGGACGGCGCGAAGCTCACGACCTGCCCGGCTACCTTGACGCTCACCAAGCTTGTGCTTAGCGGCGTCAGCCCTGTGTTCCTTACCGTGACGCCATTGCCCGCCGCTCCTTCAAAGCTCAGCGTACCGATGTTGATATCCACATTAATGCTGTAGCTGCTTGCGCCGGGAATTGAGACGTCAAGCTGTTTTGTCCCCGTTTGCGGCGGCATAGCTGAGATGTCTATGATATAAGTTCCCACGGCCCCGGACGCAAGCGGATCCGGGCCGCTGAAGGAAACCGGATCCTCGTCCAGCGTCATGGTTATGCCCGACTTCTGTATGGGCACCGCTCCTGTATTCTTGAGTATCACCACATTCCCTGCCGCGGAAACCAGTTCTGTCGTCCCCGCGTCAAGCTGTATCGTCATGCTTTGGCTGTTTCCTGGCACCGAAACGACTATCGTCCTCTCACCGCTGCCGAAGGGGACCGTCACGTCAAACGTCTTTGACGAGCCCGGCGCTATCTCGCCAGCGCCGCCGTAGGGCAATACATCGGCTGGGATGCCGTCCACGAACACGCCGACGTTGTCCGTGCTTATCGGCTCGGTGCCTACGTTTTTGATTGTGACCTTCCCGTTGCTCACGTCCACGATCTCGGCCGTCTGGAGCGCCTTGTTCGCCTGCCCTGCGGCGGCCTCCTGCGCCTGTTCGCCGCCCGTTGTCACCGTCTGCTGGAAGAATACCGACGTGAATCCTATGATCGCTATCGTGATCAGCAGAAGCAAAATGACGGCTATCACCGGGGTAATGCCTTTCATTAAATTATTTGGGCACGGTAATATATAAATACTTGAAAGATGCCAAGGCTGCACCTAAAGTCCAAAATCGGTCAACCGGTTGTATTTTGCATTGTCAAAAACACAACACCTTGTGTTCATTGGCTACTTTTCATGCAAAGCCGGATGCCAACTACTGTAAAAATAATGTCGCCTCAATATAGAGTTGACGCACTTCGTGCGTCATTCGTATTTGAAAAGGATTGGGATGGACTGGTCGGGATTTGAACCCGAAGCCTCTACCTTATCCGTTGCCATATAATATGGCATGCGACGCGGCATAGCCGCGGGCATTGCGAAGGTAGCGATCTTCCGTTGATCTACCAGCCCGTGCGTATATTTACATCATACAGCAAACTTTAATGCTCTTTACGCCAATTAAAAACATGAAAAGGTTGTGGGCGCCGTGGAGGCTGGAGTATGTCAAGAACGCATTCAAGAAGCAGAAGTGCATTTTCTGCCATCTGCCTAGGGAAAAACAGGATGAAAAGAACTATATTCTATACAGAGGCGGGAATGTCTTTGTGATGCTTAACGCGTATCCGTACTCGCCGGGACACATCATGGTCTCCCCCTACCGCCATGTCGACCGCATAGCGCGCATGACCGAAGAGGAAAGGAGCGGGATGACCGGCATCGCTGCGAAATTCTCCGTCATACTAGAAAAGGCAGTGAAGGCCGAGGGCTTCAACATGGGAATCAACCAAGGCAGGCTTGCCGGAGCGGGCTTTGACAAGCACGTCCACATGCACGTGGTGCCGCGCTGGAAGCACGACGTTAATTTCATGGTTCCGGTTGCCGGAACAAAGGTAATGCCCGAGATACTGGAACAGACTTACGCAAAGATAAAGGCTGCCATGAAGTCAATGCCATTATAAATAAGGGTATAGTTGATTCCTTGGTTTTAGCAACGTCGCGGACTTATATAGAAATAAGCTAACGACACTGCTGACGATGAAAACCGTGAGAAAATCGGGGGAACGCTGCCGAAACGGAAGAAACGCCAGAAAACATTTCAATTTTCCGGATGCCGACTGCATTTGGCGTTCCTTCTTATCTGAAGCCTTCAGGCTTCCCTCAAATAGCCCCAGTTGTGCAGCTTGTCGCTGTCCTCAAACCAGCGGTCGCCGATGTCTTTTCTATAGTACATGTTGGGTATCATGATGTTTTCAATCCTGTTGTAGGCCTGTGCCTGTGCCTGCTTCATGGTCTGGCCAAGGCCCACGACTATCAAAGCTACGCCCTTGATGCTTGTGACGAGCCACTCGTTGTTGAACTTCCTGATGTCTTCTATGTGTATGCCGGCAAAATCCGGCTTCTTGAACATGATGACGGCATCCTTCGAATACGTCTCAAAGAGCCTCTTGTCCTTGTACGGATACGGCGGCACGACTATTCTGACGCCGACCTGAAAGCCGCTTCTCGCCTTGAACTTGGAGAGCGTCCCTTCTGCCATGCCGTGCAGGAATTCTCCCATGGGCATGAGCAGCCCTTCCTGCTGTATGCTTATCGTCGGGTATCCGAAGCGCGACGTGAATTCTAGGGGATATATTCCGTTGTTGTTGACTATGCAGTTGATGTCTATGTAGCCCACGTATTTTTCACGCCTTAGGACAGATTCCATTTTTTTCAGCGTTGCCGAGAATATCCTGTTCGGCTCGCTAAAAAACATTGATGTTCCCATCTCGCCCGTGGACGGCCCTATGTTGCCCGGAAAAAGCTTCTTGTGCTCGAAATTGACGTTTATCGGCTGCATGAATTCATAGCCGTTGAAGAACGCGCCTACAGCAACTTCCACGCCGTTTATCTTTCGCTGTAATTGAAATTCCTTTATCCTGTTGGACCACGTGGCCTTGTAGTCCTCAAGCATATGAAGTATGTCCTTGCCGTCTTCCTCTTCGCCGACAAAAAGCAGCTGCTTCACGTTTTGCGCCTCGCCGCTCGGCTTTATCACGTACTTGTTCGGGTTCTGCTTGACGTATTCTATCGCCTTGTCAAAAGAAGTGAAATTCTCCTGCGGTATTATAGGCACGCCGGCCTTTTTCAGCTCATTCTGGCCAAAGCCGCGGTCATCCTCAAGCTTGTCCGTGTACGGCGTTCCGCCAACGACGAGCTTGCCCTGCTGGCGGAGTTTCTGGGCCTTCTCGCCCTGTCCAAGCACGTCGTCAAAAACTATGACGTCCGCCCATTCCACGTCCTTTTCCCAGTCGTCGGTCTTTGGAACAAAACCGTCTGCCACGGCCTTCTCGTCCTTGCTGTCTATGAAATATTTGACGTTATGCCCTTCCTTGACTACCTGCCAAGCTACGTCACTTATAAGGCCTTCCAGAGAAACAAACAAGAAGTTTTTGGGTACCATGTGAGTTATCCTTTCCTCAATTATTTGTAGGTAAAATAATTTATACTTTTCGCTTCACGAACGCAGATATTTCTGAAACTATCTCTTCCGGCGTTTTGCCCGACGTATCCACCGCCATATCGGCCTCTTTTTCCTGCAAGAACGTGTCAAACCCGTAAAGCTTCCTGAACGTCTTCCTTTCGAGAGCGTCCTTTTCAGCTACGGTCCGGCCGGCAGCCTCAACGCTCACCTCGTCCCTTTTGGCATATCTTTCCGCTCTTTTTGCCGGCGATGCCTTGAGCCACACCCTGACATCCGCTATTTCTTTTAGGAAATGAATCGCCAGCTTGCCGTCCACAACCACGTTGCCTTTTTTTGCTTTTCCAATCATCAGCTTGTCTATCGCTTCGTGAAAATCCTTTGACGAGCCTTTTTCGCTGCCAAGGAATTCCACGGCCTCCTGCGTCTTGCCTTTTGAGAAGCTCTTGAAGTATTCGCCAGCAGAAAAGAACTCAAGGCCAAGCTTCTTCGCAAGAAGCCTTCCGGTAGTCGTGGAGCCGCAACCCGGCTGGCCGGAGATGGCTATTACGGTCATAATATCATTCATACATCTGAAATATTAAAGTAGGCATGATATGGCGGTTTCGCCTAATAAATCCGGAAGAAGCCAACAGGTTGTGTTCCATGCAACTGCAATCACAATATCTTGTGCCGGCTTACTGCTTTTTGGCCAAAGCCTAGTATTATGGGCAAGACCTTCTTGCCCGTATCATAGCTTTCATTTAGCCGTTGCCATACCTGCGACAGAAACAGCAGTTAAATTGAAGCTTAATCTCAGTACCCCGCCTCGGAGTATTTCAGCTGTCCTGTTCTGGCTTACATAACCGGCTTTTTGAACCATCACGGAATAGTTTCCGGAAAGAAGGCTGACGTTCAGAGTAGTAAGACCGGCATTCAGGCTATTCACATACACAGTGGCGCCCGTCGGAATTGAAGAAACTATCAGCGTCCCGTTGGTCGGCGGAGGCATCAATGTCAGCGTCAGATTGAGAATCCCTGTAATTCCCTTGAATACCTCGGTCCTGAAATTCAGATCGGTATAGCCGAGTTTCATAACTGAAACGGTATAATTTCCCACTGTAAGATTATAAACAGTCACCGGCGAACTTCCCCTGAATGCCCTGTCAACATATACCGCTGCGCCGGCAGGGCTGGTAATGAACGATAGATTGCCCTTGAAATTTGGAAGCGCGCTCAGCATCACGTTCAGAGCCGTAGTCCTGCCGCCTGTTATTTCTACGGATCTTGTCGTTGTCAGGTATCCTAGTTTTTCAAGCATCACGGAATGCGTCCCGGCAGCCAAATTGTATATTGTCAGCGGCGCCAGATAATAAGGATACATCACGCCGTCTATATACGCGTAAGACGCAGTCGGAGATACTGCGATACTCAAGTTGCCCGTGCCGCTCAGTGGTATCGTAGTTGTCGTGGTTGGAACAGTCGTAGTAGTCGTATTAACCGGAGGCAGCGTAGTTGTCGTGGTTGGAATATTCAAAGGCATAAGTTTGGCGTTTATTGCCGTTTTTACGCCCGGAAATATCTGAACTGTAGCGTTGTTATACGAAGCATAACCATCCAAATCCAGCCTTATGGAATAATTGCCGACTATTGTAACTTGGTTGTATGGCGTATTGGACAAATAGATTCCGTTTCTATAAACTTTCGCGCCGGAAGGCGCAGATGTTATGGATAAATTGCCGGTAAGCACTTTCAGTGCAATCTGCAATTTTGTTCTGGCATTTTGAGTAATTATAAATGATGTCGTATATGATTCGTAGTTGCCTTTGGAGATTTTAGCCGTATAGTTTCCCGGATTCAAAGGAACCGTAAATGAACTTGTTCTTGACGCTATAAAATATTTGCCTTGCGCGTATATGCTTACTGAAGCCCCTGAAGGTATCGTATAAACTGTAAGGTTTCCGGTTGGGCCGGCCGTCAGGCTAATGTTCAACGCCGTTGTCTTGCCGGCAAGTATCTCAACGACGCCTGTATAAGGCGCATAGCCGACTTTCTCAATCCTTATGCTCTGGTTGCCTACGGGCAGCCTGAATTTGGCAGGGCTGCTCCATGTAGTCGCGGGATGTACATCAGCGTAAACGTACGCTCCGGCAGGCACGGTAGTTATGGACACATTACCCGTGAGGTTGGCCGAGAATCCGATGCCGCTTAAGAGCAGAACAAATGATATTGCGAAAATAGCGTTAAGAATAGCGGATTTTCTGAGATTGGAGGTCTGCATTCTTCTCATATGCCTCATTCTTCTATTTAAACGTTATTTTTCGCATTTTACGCCGTTCTATGGATGTTTGCGCAAAGGCATTTATAAGTTTAATCCACAATTACCTTCATGCCCTGTGGCTTGCCCGTCCCTTCAAACATATAGCTTTTCTCGGT
>DATDTL010000070.1:0-3057 GCA_035290885.1 archaeon | reverse complement strand
GCGGCTTTGGCGAGCATGAACATCTTCTGGCACATCCGCCTGTAATCAGGATGCCCCTGTTTGACCGTGCGAAGCTCCACGAGATGGTAAAGTTCCCGCGCATTCAGGGTGAAATACCAGCGTATCCGGTAGCCGAACGGCACGACGTACTGCGCCTGCCACGGCATCGAAGCGCTTATTTTCTCCCACGCTTCCTTGGCTTTTCTCATCGCGCCATGGTATTTTTCAGCGGCCCCTATGGCAACGAGTTCCTTGGGAACGTCGTAGCCAAGCCCTGCCGTGAGCAATTGCCTCTGCTGCGTCAAGGCGCGGTGCCGGTGCAGGTCCCGGTATATGCCGTAGTTGCCGAGCATGTCAAAAGTATAATATGCGTTCTCGAACGCCCTGCCAGGCCTGTGGCGGCGGTTGCTTCTTCTTCCTGTATATTCTTCAAGTACACTTGCCTTGTCCTCTGGGCTCATAGAACTCGAAACCTGCAGCGCCTTTGTCATAGAGATCTGCGAATGCGAATAAAGGATTGCGGCGATTATCTTCTCCTCGGCGTTCTTGTCAAAGCCGGCGAGTATGACTTCTTCACCCCCTGCATCGTTGTTGACCAACGAAGAAACAAGCGAACGCGTGGACGCTTCGGTCTGCCTCATGTATTCCTGCATTGTCCTGCCATACGCATCGTCCGCTCTTTTCACAAAAGATGGTATTATTTTTGCTAATTCTTCCTGCATGGACTTCCCTATGTCCCGCACTTCCTGCAGGGGCGACGCGTACATCTTCGTTATGAGATATTCAAATGCCCTGCCGTTGCCGTATATGCCCATGTTGGTTAGGGTCGATGCCGGAAGGAATACCCGCAATACATCGCACGCTTTTGCGCGCACGGTAAAATCATACGCCCTATCACTCATGTCAGCCGGTTTTGGAAAGACGCCAATAATATATGCCTTCATTGGTTCTATGAGTTCTGAGTAAGCATCGAAAAGCATATTGCACGTTTCTTCGTAAAGGCCGGCAAAGCCGGATGCCATTATCGCAGGCTCGCGGCAGAACTTGTATTTGCCGTTTTCTTTTTCATTAAAAAATACGTACCTTGTGCTTTTCTCAAGCGGCGAAAGCCCTATTCGCGAGTCTTCCAGCACCTTCGTGGCTATCATGGAAACGCCTTCGCATGCAATATGTGCGCCGCCAAGCTCCGCCACCGAGTCATCGCCGTATTCCACCAGCACGCGGTCGTAGAACTCATCCGCCTTCTTGGTCGGTATGCCTTCAAGCTCCATCGTTGCAACATCCTGATTCTGCAGGAATTCCGTCAAAAGAAGCTCCCGCAAGCTCTTGGATGTCCTGCTGTAGCGCGAAAACATGGCGCCTTTCACGACTTCCGGCAGGTTCTTCAGCGCAAATATAGGCTTGTCTGTGTTTGTCATGAATTTTGAGAGTATGCGAATCTGCTCTTCCGTGAACATTCTCTCTACTTGTAACGAAATTTTAAATGCGGAAGCAACCCATATATCAAATGGGAAATAATATGAAGACAAAAAATACAAAAGAAAAACGCACCGGTAAGTCTCTAACGAAGAATCTCGAAGTCCATGCAAACCTGAAATCAGGCACGCCGCTCGCAGTTGAAACGCAGAAGATGCCGACGATATGCATTTCAACGGGCATCGAAAAATTCATAACTGAATTGAACGGCTGCGTGAAAGGTTCCAATATAAATCCTCTTGAAATAAAGAAAATGTGGACGGAAACATTGCCTTTCCGGGCGCAAAAGTCCATGTCAGGCAACCGGCAAAAAAGCGTGAAACGCTTCTTGTACGGCACGCCGGCCGGCTCATTAATCCCCTGCAGGAATGACGCGCATTTCCCAACGTTTTTATCCGTATCCGTGAATTATGGAAATGCCCGTATCCGCCCCGATAATATTCCTTGTATCATTGGCACTGAACTTCTTGTTCAAAAAAATGAGCCCGTATCTCGCGGCCTACCGCCGGGGCTTTGACACAGTTGTCTTTTGCGCCATCTCAACAGGCTACGTTGGCGGCATAAAGGACGGCGCCATTTACGGCATCCTGATTTCAATAGCCTATTACATATGGCGCAGCAAGCAATGGGGCCATGCCATGTTCGTGATACCGCTTGCGGGCCTGACGGGCGCTTTGGCGGGCGTGTTTAACGGCCAGCCGTACTTCCAGATAGCCCCGATCATGTTCGGCTTTTATCACTTGATTTCCGCCCTCATGGTCACAACCGTCTACAAGACCATGGGCTTCAGGTACGTGACTTTCATAGCGGTCAGCTTCGTCACGACGTTCCTGCTTTTTGGGATTGCTAACAGTTATGTATGACAGCTGTAGATAGAAAAATTAAGATTTCCTTATCTTCTCTACAAGCTTCTCCATCTTTGCCACGCCTTCTTCATGGGATACTCTCGTGACCCGCTTATTAAGAACTTTACTTATTTCCTTGTACAAATATATTTCTGTCATGATAATCCTACGTCTGATTTACATTGAGAAAAAGCTCTCTGTATCGTGTAAAGCATCCCGCCACTGATGGTGAAAATTGTGAAAAAGTGGCGGGCTTTGCTATAATAGAAGGAAATCCCCGCAAAAATCGCGAGGGTGCTTTCTGGCATGGTTCCTTTGATTTCCCTTCTCGCCGTAAGCACAGTTCAAACGTGGCAGCCTCATCCCCACACCGAATCTTCGTGTCTTGGTGTTTTCACCAAGATTAGCCGGCGTTTTCGCCGGCTTCTATTTTCGCGAAGATTATAATTATGTTCAGTTGGTACTGTAACATTTTATGCTGAACATACAGAATAGCAGGTTCGCGCTGAAAGTTCCGATATTAGGCAAACCTGCTATTAGCCGGCGTTTTCGCCGGCTAAGCGTGGGGCTTTCGATATGCGGGTTGTAGATACTTTCACGCCTCGTCCTGAACGTATCGTTTGCCTGAGTTGAGGCACGCCTCGGCCCGCGCCAGTTCATGACCTATATACGCCGCATGGTCGTATCTTGAGAAAAGGTTCTCGTGGGTTATCTGCCGATAAAGAAGCTGCGCCTT
>DATDTL010000069.1:0-9337 GCA_035290885.1 archaeon | reverse complement strand
ATTTTTTTAATGTAAAAATGACGGCGAATACATGGATGAGCAAAAATTGAGCCTGCCAAGCGCACTTTTATTTTCTTCCAAAGAAGAAATTAAGATGGAAATCGAATATTCCTTTATAATCCCGACAAGGAACGAGGAAGGGTACCTGAAAGGGTGCATGGATTCCGTAAAGAGCCAGACCGTCAAAAACTGGGAGATGATAGTCGTGGACGGCCTGAGCACTGACGCGACCGCAAGGCTCGCAAAGGAAGCCGGCGCCAAGGTAGTCTACGAGAAAAGAAAAGGCCCGTCCGTTGCCAGAAACGCCGGCGCCAGAAACGCCCACGGCAGAATCCTGATATTTGCGGACGCAGATGTCCGCTTCCCGCACGATTTTCTGGAACGGCTATGCATGATAAAAGGCGGCTGCATTTTTGACTTGAAGTTCTGGGACGCAAGCGTCTTCGCCAACGCCACGTTCGCCGCATGGAACGTAACGATACGGCTCCTAATGAAAGCCGGCGTGACAATAACGAACGGCTCCTGCCTTGCGTTTGACAGCGTCACATTCAACAAAATCGGCGGCTTTCGGGACGACCTGCTGACGAACGAAGACCATGACATAGCCATCCGCTCGGCAAAAGCAGGAGGATTCTTCTTCTGCCCGCTGAAAGTCCTTACATCCGCACGCAGGATAAAGAAGAGCGGAGTTATTGCTTACCTGCGAATGCACTTCAGGAACACGAAGAACTACATGATTCACAATTCGTCTAATCCCGAATATTGGGACTACGGGAAATGACCGCCTCCAGCGCGGAAGGAAGCTCCGTGATGCCGTCACTGCCAGCGAAGTGGCCCATTCCCTTTTCCACTATGACGACCTTTGCGCCGAGCTTTATTGCGAACGCCTTGCCTGCAGCCAAAGGCACCACGTCGTCGTTGTCAGAAAGTATCACTGTGACGTTCCCGGCATGCAATCTCGCTTTCTTGATGCCAAGCGGCAAGGAATAGAATTCGGAAATTTCCGGCACGTTTGTGTTGTTGCTAAAGCCCGCAACGAACACGCAGCCGCCGGCTTTGCTGCCGGCAGGCAGCGTTTCCAGATACCGGAGTATGGAAATGCATCCGAGGCTGTGCCCTATGAAATAAGTGTCATCGTCAGGCTTTGCTGCGGCTTTGGATATGGCAGCGACCCATTCCCGGACTTTCATTGCTTTGGGCATCGCCGGCACCGATATGTCAAACCCCAGTTCTTCAAGCCGAAGTTTTAGCCATGGAAACCATCCTTCCTTGGGATAACCGCGCCAGCCGTGGATTATGACAGCTCTTTTCATATTCATCCACGCAGAACTTCCGAATACAGAGACTCAAGTTTTTTCGTGCATAGCTTTATGTCGTATTTTTTCTTGATTGCCGCCGCGGGCAGCCTTGTTCTCTTTTGCAGGTATTTGGCAACGGCGCGGGCAAAGGTCTTTTTCGTTGCCACTGTGCCTATGTTGTTTTCCCTCACGAAGTCTGCCACCACAGGCGCGTCCATGACCACGGACGGAAGGCCGGCGAACGCGGCTTCAATCAGCACCAGCCCCTGCGTTTCCGTTTTGGATGCCATGACAAATACGTCCGCGGCGCGGTAGAAGCCTTCAAGTTCTTCTTGTGTAAGGTAGCCGGTAAAAATCACGTCTTCCGCTATTCCAAGTTCCCGCGCCTTTTCTTCCAGCGCCTTGCGATAGGGCCCGTCAGATGTTATGACGAACGTGGCGTTGCCTTTTTTCAGCAGGGGCCGCAGCATCCGCATTATCTGCTCTATCCGTTTCTCTTCGGTGACGCGGCCGACGTGCAGTATCACTTTTCCAAGCAGCCCGAATTTTCCCTTCACGTTCTTGGCGTATTTCTTCACCTCTGTGCTTATGCCGGTAGGCAGCACCCGAACGTTCTTTATGCCGTTCTGCTCAAGGACTTTTTTTATCCCTTCGGTCGGCGCTATCACGGCGTCGCATTTGTTGTAAAAGCTCCTCAGGTACGACCATGACATTTTCTTGAGGTACGACCTCACCCAATTCACCCCCATGAGCCGCTTGCTCGTCACGAGATAGTGCAGGTATTCGGGGAAAAGCGTGTGGAACGTGCCGACTACGGGTATGCTCCGCCGCTTCGCGAACATTAGTCCCGCGAGCCCTGTAGTGAACGGGCTGTGGACGTGAACTATGTCAAAGCGGACTTTCCGGAAAAGGTTGTCGTAGACTATGCTGTGGGGCAGCGCAATCCGATAGCCCGGATAGTTCTTGAACTCTATGGACGCAAAGCCGTAGGAAAACCTTTCGCCGGTCTTTGACGGCGACAGTATGTAGACCGAGTGCCTCTTGCGCAGCTCTTTCGCGAACAGGCGTATGGAGCTGACTACCCCGTTTATCTGGGGCCTGTACGTGTCCGTGAAAAAGGCTATCTTCATTTCCATCACTAGAACGCATATTCTATAACCGGCATGAATATCACTATCGTGACTGCTATCACTATCCAGAAGAATATAAATCCCACGAATATGGAGTCAGCAGCGAGCTTGCGGAAGCCCTCCTTGTCCTGGCCGTTCTCTATGCCGTTTATGAACATTGCCAGCACAAGGCACGTTTCAAGCAGGTATATGCCCACGACGAATATGAATTCAAACGGAGTCGTGGACGTCTGGTAGAAGCTGTCCAAGAACGGCACACCAGGAAGGCTCTGGGCCTGCTGGCCTATGCTGCCGAGTATCTTGAGTATCATCAGGGTGAGCGTGATGACTATGCCGGTTATCATCGGCGACATGAAGTATATCTGGAACTTCATGGAGCTCAGCGGGTCGTTGAGTTGGGCCCGTATTTCCTCCTGCGTGTCGTGGAGATTCTTCAGGTACGTGGCGACAGAAAGCATGGCAGCTGCAGCGTTTCTTGAGCCCTTTGTGGAGGATTCCACCACGGTGGTCATCACGGACTTGATCAGTTTTGACGGGTAGAACCTTATGGCGCCGTAGCGCTGGTCAAAGAACGCCTGCCTGAACGTCATGCCGAGGTTGCGTATGTTGTCCAGCGCCCTGACGAAGAACCCCCTTATTTTGAGGTTCTTGGTCGCGCGAACGCTCTGCTCAAGCGCCTTCTCGACGGGTATGCCGCTGGACAGGTTGTTGCCCATGCGAAAGAGCGTGTCCCCGAACTCCTGCTCCACCTGCAGCGTCTTGCCGCGGACTTCCATGCCTTGGAACGTGGTAAGGTAGAAGTAAACAGCCATACCGGCGGCCACGGCGCCTGTGAGCAGGAGCGCCGCCACCACGCTGTCCGTGCCTTCAGCGGCAAAAAAAAGCGCGCCAACGCCGGCCATTGCGAGGAACGTGACCGCTGCAAAAGGCAGGGCCCTCATTTCGTGGTCTTTGGAAGTGAAAAATTTGCCGGGCTTCGGGACTTCCGGGCTTTCCGTTATGTCTATCTTGCTGAAAGTTGCAGGCCTCTTTTCCAGCACGCTCTTTATCGCGAAGAACAGTATTACCGGAAGAATGATGTCATATAGCACGAACAGTGCCGAGGGTCCCACGTTCAGGAACACCGAAACGAGCGGGAACATGACGAACCCAAGGAGCGGCAGGATTATTCCCATGGCGTGCAGGAACATGACTGGCGTGTTCAAGTCTTGCGTGAAGTGCTGCGCCGACTCCCGGTTGCCGGCAAGTATGACCTGCACCGCCTGGTCCAGCATCCGCAGCCTGCGTTCTTCGGTCTGGGACAGCGAGCCTATGAGCAGGTCTATTGCCTCAAGAAATTCCCGGTTTGACTTCCACTTCGTGCTGTACGCCAGCAGCCCCTCCTGCATGGACACGTAATTCCCGACTTCCACGTCCCACATCAGTTTCCTTAGTTCATACACAAGCTTGCCTGACAGGTTCTCGGCCGAGAACTCCATGGCGCCTTCGAGGTTCGGGTTGTTCCTCATGTAGATTGCCATGTACAGTATCATGTTCACTATCTCCGAGCCGGTTTCTATCTCGTACATCTTCCTAAGATGGAACGGGTAGTTGTAAAGATAAACTATGAAAGGCAGGAAAACCAGAAGCGCCATCGCCACCTGCCCCGGAGGCAGGCCGGGATATCCAAGGAAATCCGCAACAGCCAGCATCAGAAGCGGAAGCGAGACTGCAATTCCAAGAAGCACCGTCAGCGACGCCACGCCTTCCGGCGTTGCCTTCAGGTGCGAGAAGTCTATTGCATCCTGCATCTTCTGCCTGTCCTTTCCACCCATCTGCACGACGGCTATTTTCAGCGAAAATCGGCATGCCTTTTCATAAAGAGAAACCGGCAGCGTCTTGAGCTTCTCCTCTTCCTTGAATATCTTGTATTCCCGTGACTCTATCTTTCCCGGTACGGCAAGAGACCGCCTGTTGTCGCGCAATGGCATGAATAATTATTGGCGCGGCATTATTAAATTGCAGTTAAGCCGTCTAATCCCTCTTTTTGAGTTTTCTGATTAAACGTTTACTTCCCGCTCTCAAGCCACGCCTTCCAGCGCTGGAAAATAACGGCGCTGTCCATGCTGCCCGTCTCTTCTAGGACTTCCCTGCTTATGATGTGGAACATGGAGTTGGATTTTATGACGAACTCGGCTTCCATGGCGTCCGGCCTCTTGTTCTTCAGGGCAAAGTCCGTGAGGTGCTGGAGCACGTTGCCCCTAAGGAGAATGTTTTCCCAGACAAGGTCCCATCTTCCTTTCCATTCGCGGGTGCGCGATGCGATTTCATTGAGTATCGTGCTTTCGCCAAGGGCGAGGGTTTCCGTTGGCTTCAACGTGTCGTCTTTTGCCGAGTATTCCAGAAGCTTGATAAAGCCGCCCTCCTCCTGCGGGTCGGCCTTCCAGTGCTTCCTGACTTCGGTGAGTTCAGTAAGCCTGCGGAACGAGGAGAGCCCGTCCGGCGAACGGAGCGCATTTGCGATAAGCACGAAATCCGTGGCCTTGAAGCTTGTGGGCGGCACGCCAAGGTCGTTGACCACGCGGTCGAAAACGCCGTATGCCGAATCGCCGTGGATGGTGCCTGCGACCGTGTTGGCGAGCGCGCCTATTCGCATGGCTTCGTAAAGCGCCTTCGCCTCCCCGCTCCTGACCTCGCCTATGATAAGCGAAGAATCTCCAAGCCTCAGCGCGGCTCTTAATCCTTCCTCAGCCGGCATTTCCGTCTCGACTTGCGTGATGACGGACCGCGACTTCAGGCGCTCTATGTTGTAGCCCAGTTCCCTGAGCTGCTCTATCGGAAGCTCTAACGTGTCTTCAAGCGTGATTATCCTGATCTTCGGCATTATCTGGACCATTATCGCGCCAAGAAGGCTCGTTTTGCCCGAGCCTCGGGTGCCGCCCACGAGCAGGGTTCTTGCGCCGTCCACAAGGAACCATATCAGCCCCGCAGAAAACGAGTCAAGCATCTTGGTGCTGATGAACAGCGGGAACGTCCACGGCTTCAGCCTGTGCCGCCGGAACGCGAAGCCCAGCCCCTCGGGCGACAGGCTCCGTGTTATCGCAGTGACTCTTGCCCGCGCCTGCGGCAATTCTATTTCCGTGTCAAGAACGGAATTCGCTTCATCCAAAGGACGTCCCGAATGCAAACGGAAACGGGTGGCCCATGTTTCCGCGTCTTCCATGCTCGGCACCATGTTGGTCTCGCACTCGCCGTAAGTTCCGTGGACTATGTATATCGGGGACGAGCCTATGGGCGAATTCACTGCTATGTCCTGCACCCCCTCGTCCTGAAGAAGCAATTCAAGCACGCCAAGCCCTGCAGTGTATCTCACGAGTATGTCCGCGAGCCTGTCCAGCGATTCCTCCATCACCGGTATCTTCTCGTTCCTTGACATGTCCCTGAGCAGGTCGGCACTTATCCTCTTCAGGTTGTCCCTCACGGTCTCGGGCTCGGTGAGCTCAATGTCCCTCGGCTCGTGCCGGCCTATGTACTGCCGCGCCTTGTCAAGTATGGCGTATTCGTTTTCTTCAAGCTTGAACTCCGGCGGGATGAAGTGATAGAGCCTGCGCACTTTTCCCGGGATGTTGTATATCTGTATGTCCGTTTCCCCAAGCGAATAGCGTTCCAGCAGCTCGGCGTTCGCAGGCGGCGTTGCCACGTACCGCGTATACATGAAGTTTGGCCTGATGCTTGGATGGAATATCTGCCTGTAGAGCGAGCGGTTCCTGTGCTCATGCAGCCGATTCCGCACAAGCTGTATCATCCTGCAGCTTTCAAGCGCCGCGCTCATGGGAACGAGCGCCGCGGAAAGGTAGTGCTCAGCGCACTTTCTTTTGGTTTCGTCCTGCTCCTTTTCTATTGCCATGTTGGCGTGCCGCGTTTCCCGCACAAGCCACTTGTAAGCCTCTATGGGATCGTATTTTATCTGGGAGAACGTTTTGGTCAGAAAGTCGTACCGTTCCTGCGACTCGTATTCGCAGTCAGGGTTTACCATGTTCCGTATCGTTATTATCCTGTCGCGTATTATCTTCTCAATGGCGTTCGCGATTTCAAGGAGCATCCTGCTCTCGTTGAAGTCGTATTCGTGCTCGCGCCTCTCGACGAACACGATCCGAACAAGCCGTTTTATCTCAAGTAGCTTGTCTATGGCAACAGACATGACGACGTCATAGTCCTCTATGCTGGGGCCGTATATGCTGCCCATGCAGTTTATCCTTACCCTCTGCGATTCAGGGTCGTATTCGGATTCAAAAACCATTTGCCCACTGCCATATCATCGCATCGGAATTTTATAAACGGCACGGCAGGGATTGGAGCATGTGACTGGCACGGCCTTAATTATAATAAAAGACATTATTGAGAATTCGCAGGGCATATTGCGAAGCCATAATACCCCGCATCCAAAACTTACGGTTTTCGTGGCGCATAACTTAATAAGGAATTGCGGCCAATTATTCACATGCAAGAGGACAAGACAGGAATGATTCTACAGGAGCTTGTCAGAAGGACGAACGACACCATAAGAAGGCTGCATGAGCTTGAAGGAAAGATGGAGAACGTGCAGGAGAGAAGCTCCTCGCTTGAGAGCACAAGCATAGCGAAGCTCAAGTCCCTGAACGACAAGCTTTCTGAACTGGAAGGCAGGATAAAAGACATGGACTCCGGCATCGCTAGGCTTGAGAGCGGCATGGAGAAGATAAGCAAGCAGATGGGCAAGATGGCGAGGCAGAGCGACGTGAAAGAGCTTGAGAGGATGTTTGAGCTGCTAAGCCCGATTAGAAACGAGGCTCTTGCAAGATCCTTCCGCCAAGAACAGGCGGTCCAGTAAGACGAAGAGCATCGTTGCGCATTGGCAAGTGTTCATGTTGCCGGCCGGGGAAATCTGTTCGTACCATGCGCGTTGCCGCTCTTTTCACGGATTTCTCCGGAACAAGGTTGCCGGAAAAGAATTTATATGGACGGAAACAATATTTGTTATACTTAAAACCATCGCAGGTTGGGTGACGTCATGTTTTTCAGGAAAAAAAAGGAAATGAACAATCCGGTTCCGCCGGAAGAGATAGACGGCATGATTTCCCAGGGATTGGGCGACAAGGACATAATAAAGAAACTAAAAGCCGAGGGCTATTCCTACGAGAATATAGAGAACGCCATGCTCAAGGCCGTCAAGGTCGGCGTGGACGACAACGGAGCTGCGCAGGACTCGTTCGACCCGTCTATGGCGCCGCCTCCGCCGCAGGAGCAGCCGATGATGGAAGAATTCTCAGACATAGACGTCAAGAACGCCGAAGAGCTGTCGCCTGAGCAGATAGTTGAGGAACTCATAGAAGGCGTGGTTGAGAGCAAGTGGAAGCGGTTTGACGAGGAAATAGAAAGGGTTAACATGGAGATAAACTCTCTTAAAGAATCTTCAAGGAGCGTAAAAGCGCCCGAAACGCAAGACGGCTCCCAGTACGAGGACAGGCTAAACGCGCTTTCCGCACAAGTCGAAGACCTTTCAACCCGCATCGGCGGGCTGGAGAAGGCATTCAAGCAGTTCCTGCCTTCGCTGACCAAGAACATAGAGAGCCTATCCAACATAATCCACGAGATGAAGGCAAAGCAGCGCCCTGCTGAAGAGCCTCGACCTTATTATCAGTAGACGCGTTCTTTGAGCGTAATGCCCTAAAGCCGGCAAAAATTTGAATCCAGAAACGCGCTTATCACTTTTTGCAAGCCGGGCATCAAACGCCATGTGCTTGGGCGTGGCTTACGATAGGAAGGAAAATAAAGTCCATTTCGGCGAAAGGTTCCTATGAGTTTTTGCATTTCTTTCTGTTTCTGCAACGTCCGCACTTTAGCACCATTTTCATTGTAGTGACGGTAGTTTACAAAGCTTATTCAGTTATAGAAATTGCCACGTTAGTGCCCGGCCGCGGTCTTGGCTCCGCCGGCTATGAACACGACTGCGCCCATGAGCATGATTATGATCAATATAGTTGAGATTATGGAGTCGTCTATTGCGCTGCCCGTGACAGAGCGGAATATGGAGTAGACTATTATGATGCCTACGCCGGCTATTATTGCCGTTACGCCGGTGCTCTTCATCACGCCGCCAAGGTCGCCGCCTGCAAGGCCAACAAAAAGTATGACTATCAGTATGCCCGAGAGTACTATGGCGCCGATGCCCGCAAGATTGATGAAGAACTGGCCCAGAATCGGCCCGCCGAATCCGATAGTGAAGAACGCTATGGCGAGGGACACCACGCCCGAAATTTTGGGGTCTTCGCCCAGCACTTTTGTCTTCACAAGCAGCCCGTAAATCACGGCAAACGTGAACAGGTACGGCAGGAAGAAGTTGAAAAAGCCAAGCGACGTAAGATTGGAAACAAGAAGTTCAAAGGGATTCATATGAATCAGCCGACACTTCTATTTTTTATGTTCAGGCTCGGCAGCCGCCGGCTTTGCCGCTCCTCCGCCCGATTTAGTCACAAAAGCTATTGCCGCTATGAGTATTGCCACGAAAACGATGGTCATGACAGTGTTGCTTCCAAGGCGGAATCCGGCTATCTCCCCGCCTATCGCTATGAAGAATGCCAGAATTCCCAGCAGAATAGCCGCATAGGAGCGGTGGGGAATGTCGCTATTGCTTATCCCAAGCATGGAGCCGAATAAGATTATCGCAAGCAGACCGGCGAGCACGATTACAAGTTCCGTGCTTAACGTGGAGAAGAACGACATGAGATAGACGCCTGCGAACGGCGCAGTGAAGAACGCAAGCACAACCGCAAGCACAAGGGATATCTTGTCGTTGGCGCTTCCAAAAATATTCGCCTTTATAAGGAGTCCGTACACTACGGCAAAAGTGAACATCCACGGCAGGAGGAAGTCAAAGAACCCCAGTTGCTG
>DATDTL010000068.1:0-13260 GCA_035290885.1 archaeon | reverse complement strand
TGCCATGTTGCAGTAAGCCGTTGCCATGAATTAGCCACGAGCACGCCTGTGCCGCTTTCTCCTCTATCTGCATTGTCGTCCACCCCTGTAAATCGGTCTATAACCAGTGTATTGCTCACTCCGTTTCTCGCCCAGAAGGCGGCATCCCCTTGTCTTTCCGTGTTTGGCGCTTGCAGGACAATGATTTTCTTTTCTGTAATATCCTTGGGATTTATCCACGCGCCTATGGTGAAGTCGCTGAACGCGGATGCTCCTGTTCGGAATACGCTCGCCCCCGCATCAACGTACTCATTCACGCCGTTGAGTTGCAGCGCCCCGCCGTTGACTCCTTTTACGCGGAAGTGAGTGTCCAAGCCAGCAGGCGTGCTTTCAAAGGAATACGATGCCGTTGTCCCGGGCAAAGGATATTGCGATGCCTTGTCATCCAGAACATCCGCAACTGCCAACGCTTTCCCATATATGCGAACTTCGTCAACGGAACCGGAGAAACGGCGGCCGGCATCGTTCGGCGCGCCAAGCCTCATGGTTTTTGCGTTGCTAAAAATCCTGCCGTCCGTTGTTGTGGCAGCGAGCGAGCCGGCGAGGTATATCTTAAGCTGGTTCGCTCCTGTCCCTTCTCTTACGATTGCCAGATGGCACCAGTCAGCGCATATTTCCCCTATGTACTTCGTGCTTGCGCCGTTCCAGTAGGCGTATTTTATCTTGTTGCCATCGCTCGTGTCTTTGGCGACAAATATGAAGATTCCGTTGTCCGTGCCTGCCCAGTCGTCCTTTACAAACAGCGCTTGCCCGTCGCCCCCGCCTTTCACCCACATGGTAACAGCAAAAACGCTTCCACCGAAATCAAATGGCGCGGCATCGCCCATGTCCGCGTAATCGTCCGCACCGTCAAACAGGAGCCCGTTACCGTATTTGCCCGCAACAATCTGCGGCGCAGTGCTACCGCTCATCAGTGCATCGTAGGTAGTGCCCATGAACGTGCCATGCCTGCCATTGCCGGAAGAATCCGTTATCGTCTTGCCGGAAGCCAAGTCGTCAAACATCCACGTTCCCTCCGACGTCGCAGGAATTGTTGTAGTCGTCGTGCCGCCAGTCGTTGTAGTAGTGGACGGTATTGTCGTCGTTGAAGATGATATTGATGTAGTCGTTGTCGGCAGCCCTGCCCCGCCGGCGTCAAAAGTCGCTGTCTGTTTCTGGGATGCGCCCGCTATGACGAGGGCGTGAGTCCCTGCGCCTGACGGTATTTCAAACGTTCTGGGGCTTTATTCCGTCAGGGTAGCCGCTCGTCGGCTGAACCAAGTTGCCGTCAACGAAAAAGTTCAACCCCTGCAAGTTCCGCGGTCCCGCGTTCCTTACGTAGACTTTATTGCCGTCAGTCGCCACTATCCGAAAGCTTTCCTGCACGTTGCCTATCTGCGTTGCAGCCGCATCCCCTGTTTGGTTCGTTATGCCCTGCTGCGTTCCTGAAACGAACACGAAGAACATGCCCGCTATACCTATCGTTATAAGAAGCAGCAATATCACCGCAATGACGGCAGTAATTCCTTTCATCATAATAATATGATTGGCTTAATTAAAAAGGAGTGCGGCATCCGCCGCTTAAAAATTAAATTATCTTTATCATGCCAAGGCAACTGCATAGCGGGCACTTAAGGGTTCTGTATGCGCATTCAAAATTGCAGCCGCCGCATTTCCAGGCTTCCAGATGCACTTTCTTATACTTGGACTTCTTGGTCTTCTGCATCTTATCACTCCCGTTCGAGAAAGAACTGTATCCATTATATGTCGTTCCCGGTATTTATAGTAAATTACAAGTAAAAGTTTCATTGCCAATAATGATAAGCGTCCGGGCGTTGCTAAAACAGAAGGAAATGCTGAAAAGCTTGGTAGTTTTTGGACAGCAGCGTCTCTTTGGCTTTCCTTCCCGTCCTAAGCCAAGCACATGCTTGTCTATAAATTATTTTCTTGGGGAACTATATCATGAAGATCAATGCAGTTATATTCGACTACGACGGCGTGATAGCCGACTCCGGAGACATGATTTTTGACATAACCAGCCGGTTCATGGAGCGCCACGGCGTGCGCCTTGAAAAAGGAGCCATGCTTACGGGAAACGCCAAAGAGGCGCTCAGAAAAGCGGGGCTGGAGCATCGCATGGCCGAATTCATGCCTTTCCTGAAGTCCGAAAGCGTGAAACGCTTCCGGGAAGTGAAGGTCTTCGCGGGCATGAAAACCGTAATAACGCAATTGCACGGAAGTCATGCGCTTGGGATAGTTTCCAACGGGTTCATGCCTTTCATAGAGCGCCACCTGTCTTTGCACGGACTGTCCGGATACATAAGGACTGTTGTGGACGGAACAGAACCCAGAATAAAGCCAGATCCTTATCAGATACTCAAGTGCCTTTCGCTGCTGGGCGCCACGCCGGAAGAATGCTGTTACGTTGGCGACACTGAAACAGACATAGTGGCGGCCCGTGCCGCAGGCGTCGCAAAAGTCATAGCCGTGTCTTACGGCTTCCACAACGCAGAAAGGCTTAAGAATGCTGATGCAATAATTCACAATCCGGAAAGCATAATAACCGCGATGAATGAATGATATTATGGACATAACAATAATAGGCGCCGGGCCCGGCGGCCTTGTCACAGGATTGAAATTGCTTGAGGTCGGGTTTCAGCCAACGATAATAGAGAAGCAAAATGAAATAGTGAGCACATTGTGCGCCGAAGGCTTGAGCAAGGAAACGCTTTCGCACGTGCCTTTCGGCCCTTGGGACAGTTATGCTCCCAGTTCGTTTGACCATGCCACGTTCATATTCCCTTCCGGCCAGAAAGCTTACGTGCAAAAACCGTGCTATACCATGGACAGGACCTCATGGTTCAGGGCGATGGCAAAGAAGTTCACGCAGAAGGGCGGGACGCTTCTCCTTGGCGAGAACGTGGACGAGAAGAAGCTCAAGGAACTTAAATACGACGTGCTTGTAGACGCCACCGGGCCGCTGTCGTGGATATCGCGCAAGGTCGTGGGCAACGCGATGAAAATAAAGCCCGGGGTGCAGTACAGAATGAAGATTGATTACGATTACGACGGCATGGAATTCTTTCTTGACAAGCGCTACAGCGACGAATACAGCTGGATATTCATGAAAGGCGATACCGCGAACGTGGGCCTGCTCGGAAGCCTTAAGCAACTTGATGCCTTCATAGCCGACAAGAAGCTGAAGGGCGTGATACTCAAGAAAGAAGCCTATAATATACCGTTCTTCGGCACCAAGATGCAGGAAGGCAACGTCCTTCTAATGGGCGACGCTGCAGGCATAACGAACCCCCTTACAAAAGGCGGCATGGCCTGCTGCATATTCGCCGCTGAAGTTCTTGTCCAATGCGTGAAGGACGGAAAGATAAGCGAATACGACGCGCGCCTGAAGGCTCATCCCGTGCTCGCCAAGGAATACGAAACCGCCCTAGAATACTTCATGCAGATGGACAACGCCGTGCTCAACAAGCTCGGCGACATGGTCAACGGCGAGAGCTTGACGCATATGTCCACAGGCCTGAAAGCCAAGCTCATCGCTTATTCGCTTCTCAACGCCGGCAAGATGAAGACGCTGATGAAAGCCCTCAGCTACTGCAACAAGTACAGCTGGTAGCGAGGCTCCAGTTCTTTAATATTTTCGCAGTATGTTTAATCATGAAGTTCTCCCATTTCTCGGACGTGCATCTTGGCTCGTGGAGCTCGTCGCCTGAACTCAGGGACATGTCGCTCAGGGCGTTTGAGAAGGCCGTGAAGGTTTCGGTTTCCGAGGGTGCTGATTTCATTGTCATAAGCGGCGACCTTTTTGACACTCCCATGCCGGCATACGACATTCTTGCGGCTTCGGCGCGGATACTAAAGGAATGCCGGGACGCCGGTGTGCAGGTCTACGTCGTGCCAGGCTCCCACGACTACTCGCCCAGTGACAAGACGTTCATAACCGTGCTGGAAAACGCCGGGCTTCTCGTGAACGTGGCAAAGATCGAGGAAACCGAAACTGGCATAACGCTGGCTTTTACAGTGGACGAAAAAACCGGCGCAAAAATAACAGGCGTCATGGGCAAGGCCGGCGCGCTGGAGCGCGACTATTTCAGGCGCCTGAATCGCGAAATCCTTGAGAAAGAAGGCGGATACAAGATATTCCTTTTCCACTCCGCCATAGAAGAATTCAGGCCAAAACACATGAAAGACATGGCAGCAGTGCCCATGGCCATGCTGCCGAAGAACTTTGCCTACTACGCGGCCGGGCACATACACGTCCCGTCGCAGAAGGGCGGCATAATATTTCCCGGGGTGCTTTTCCCCACCGAAGTGCCGGAGATGGAAGCATACGATTCGGGCATCCAAATTGTAGACACGGAGAACGGAAGCAAGAGAATCCCGATAAAGCTGTTTGACGTGCAAACCGTCTCCGCAAAGGCGGGCGGCAGGAGGCCCTCCGAGCTTGAGAAAGATATCATCGCCGCGCTTGACGGCGTGAACCTGCGGGGCAGGCTTTTGATAGCAAAGGCCTCCGGCACGCTTGAATCCGGCAACCCTTCTGACGTCAATTTTGCAATGATAAGGGATGCCGCGCTGTCCAAGGGCGCGTTTTCCGTGAAGAAGGATTTTACAGCCGTATCCTCAAAAGACTACAAGGAAACCGAAGATACTTTGTCTCTTTCAATAGAAACGATAGAGCAAAATGTCATGGGCGAATTCTGCGTTTCCAACACGTTCCCGGACGAGAAAGAAATGGCGAGGAACATAATGTATGCGCTTAACGACGAAAAACAGGAAGGCGAAACCGCACATTCTTATGACGAAAGGATACGGGAAAACATGCTGAGGGTTTTGGGACTGTGAAGCTTCTGCACATAAAACTCAGAAATATACGCTCCTACAAGGACGGCATGATAACATTTCCGGGCGGATCGCTCCTGCTCTCGGGAGACATAGGATCCGGAAAGTCCACGATACTTCTTGCCATGGAATACGCCCTTTTCGGCGTCCAGAAGGGCGCAAGCGCCCAGAGCCTCCTTAGGCACGGCGAAGGCTCGGGAAGCGTGGAATTGTCCTTTGAACTGGACGGCTCGGTGATAACCGTGACAAGGGCCATGCGCAAAGGCGCGGCCATAAAGCAGGAGGACTGCACGATTTCCATGGACGGGAAGGAATACAAGTACACCGCGACGCAATTGAAGGCGAAAATCATAGACCTTTTCGGCTATCCAAGAGAGACTGCCGGCAGGAACATCCCCATATTCCGGTACACGGTTTACACCCCGCAGGAACAGATGAAGAACATAATGGACGACCCGGAAGCGAGGCTGGCCACGCTTAGGAAGATTTTCGGCATAGAGAAGTACGGGAATATAAGGAACAATTCCGCTACCTTTACAAGATACCTGAACGCCGAATCGCGCGTGCTTGAAGAATCTTCCAGAACGTTTGAGGAGAAAACGATTCAGGCTGCCAATAGCGCGGCAGAAATGAAAAGCGCGGCCGAACGCGCAGGGAAGAAAAGGAGCGAGCTTGCCTCCGCTACCGCGCAACTGGAAAAAGAGGAGAAGGCGCTGGAAGAGATGCGAACATGGGCCAACGAGATAACCGGCCTCAAGCAAAAGGCCGCGGCCATGGAAGCCGAGGCTGGCAGGCTTGCGCTGATGAAAATCGCGGTCCTCAAGGATTCAGAAGCTTCTGCACAGAAGGCCGAAAGCGCGTTTGCCGAAGCCGAAAAACTGAAACAGGCGCTTCCGGAATGCCTGCCTGCCGAAGAAATAGAAAGGCAGGAAGGCGAACTCGCTGAAAAGAAAACTTTGCTGCTTTCCAGAAAAGCCGTGATTGAAGAAGAGATAAGAAAGCTTTCCGGGGTCACCAAGAGCGGCGCCTGCCCGTTCTGCCTGAGAAAAGCGGAACCCGGGCATTTCATTACCCAGATAACCGGCCGCGAAAAGGAACTGGAATCCATTGCCATGGATATCAGGCCTCTTGATTCATTGCAGAAAGAGCTGGCCGAAGAAAAACAGAAGGCCCGGCGCAGGGAGATGCTTGCCCAGAAAATAGCGTCCGTTGAAGAATCCGCGAAGGAGCGCCGCGCAGCTTCACAGTCAAGGCTTGCCGAAGCCGGCGCTCTTGAGGAAAAAATATCCGAGCTTGGCCGAAGCATCGCGTTTTCCCGTGCCCGCATAGAGAACGGCCGGAACTACGAGGAGGATTACAGGCTTCACAGTGCCAGAATAAAGGAGCTTCACGCGCTGCGGCTTGCTGTTTCCTCCGAACTCTCAAAATCCGAGCAACAGGCATCCATGCTTTTCGAGAAGATCGAATCCCTGAAGGCGGAATGCGAAAGCATGAAGCTCATGCGGGAAAAATCGGCGAGGATGCGGGAGATATCCTCGTGGCTGGACACGGTGCTCGTGAAGATGTCCGAATCCATAGAAAGGCGCGTCATGAATGCCCTCCAGAAGGAGTTCGGCGGCATATTCCGCTACTGGTTCTCTGTGCTCATGCCTGAAGAAGTCATGGCAGTGAAAATAGACGAGACATTCTCTCCTGTCATAATCCAGAATGGGCACGAAACACTGTACGACGACCTGTCCGGCGGCGAGCGGACTGCCATCGCCCTTGCCTACAGGCTCAGCCTGAACAAGGTCATAAACATGATGATAGACACGATCAAGACCAAAGGGCTGCTCGTGCTGGACGAGCCAACCGAAGGCTTCAGTTCCGAGCAGCTGGACCGCGTCCGCGAGGTGATAAACCAGCTGGATCTTGACCAGATAATAATGGTGTCCCATGAGCAGAAGATAGACACGTTCGTGGACAACACCGTGAAGGTTTACAAGGAGAACCACGTTTCCCGTATAGAAGCGCCTCAATGACTCTTGTTATGCTTCTGCTTGCACGCGAAGCACACGAAACCAAGAACCGTCTTGTCAACAAGCCGGGTCTTGCCGCATGTCACGCATTTGGATATAGAAAGATTCATCATAAGTCACTTGGCCGCCTGACGTTTATGCCGCTCTTTTTTTTGAGCTCTCCCTTTATTCTCAGAAGCGAAGAGCGCACATAGAGCTTGAGCCTCCTTGCGTCGCCGCCGCTCAGCCTCTGCTCTTCCAGCGTGGCTATGTTGGGCTCCAACTGGTCCAGCATCCGCATCATGGCGATTTTTTTCTGTGAGTCTTCCTCCTTATCCATGTGCTCCCGGATTTTGTCGTATTCTTTTCGCAGCATGTATACCTCTTTTCTGCGGCTGAAGAAGAAACGTATCCACTCAAACATACTACCATTTATCCCCCTTTGTATAAATAATTGAGTGGGAACTTGGAAAGAATAGGCGTGGACGAGGCGGGCAAGGGCGACTATTTCGGCTACCTTGTTGTTGCCGCGGTATTCGTGAATGACGCCTCCGAGAAGCTGCTTCGCAAGATGGGTGTGAAAGATTCCAAGAATCTTTCGGACTACGCTGTGATGCAGATGGGCCCGGAAATAAAGAAGCTGCCTTTTGAAACCGTAAAGATTTCCCCTGAAAAATACAACAAGATATATCCCAAGTTCGGCTCGTTGAACAGGCTTCTGGCATGGGGCCATGCCCGATCAATAGAGAACCTTATCGCGAAGACGAACTGCACGAACGTCATCACCGACAAGTTTGCGGATGAGAAAGTTCTTGAAGAATCCCTGATGGAACGCGGCAGGGCCGCAAACGTGGAACAGAGAATAAACGGCGAAGCTGACATGGCTGTCGCTGCAGCTTCCGTTCTGGCCCGCTACGAGTTTTTGCGGACACTCAGGATTCTTGGCCGCGAAACCGGCATCGTGCTTCCAAAAGGCTCGGCGCACGTCAAGCCGGCCGCACGGGAAATTGTGGCAAAGCACGGCAAAGAGCTCCTGCCGCTCGTCGCAAAAATGCACTTCAAGATAACAAAGGAAATATAGATAGCTGCAAAAGTTAGGTGGCGTATATTAGCAGTTATCAATACTAAAGACTTGAAGAATAAATCTCATTGCGTGAATATAAATTATGGCCAATCAAAAGCAGCAAGAATATTTTGAAGGGAAGAAACGACAGAAATACCGCGCCGTGTACAGGAAACGGCGCAAAACATAGCTATTTCTGCCTTTGCTCGGATATTATTATATGGCAGAGAAAGACTCGCTGAAAGTCATGTACAGGGAGGGCGACTTTACAGTGATGGAAGCCGGGGGCAAGGCCGCTGACAAGCTCATCTCAGAAAAAAGCGGCTCTATACAAAGCGTGAAGGAAAAGAGGGGGAAAAAGATAATAAAAATCAGGACCAACGCGCTTGAAGATTTTGAAGCCGCTTGGAACAAATATTATGAAGGCGGCGCCCCCAAGCTGAGCCCGTACGACGAGTGCTGATGCATATGGCGCCAAGGATTTATGTCATCCACCGCCATGATGCAACGAAACTGCACTGGGATTTGCGGCTTGAGAAGAACGGCGTCCTGAAAAGCTGGGCCGTAACAAAGGAGCCGTCTGATGATGTTTCTGTAAAGAGATTGGCCGTGGAAACTACGTACCATGCGCTTGCGTATGCCAGTTTCGAGGGCGAAATAAAGGAAGGCTACGGCAAAGGCTCCGTCAAGATCTGGGACTCCGGCACCTTCGAGGAGCAGGAATGGAAGCCCGGAAAGATAATTGTGAAGATAAGCGGCAGGAAACTCAACGGCACCTACGTCCTCATCCGCCCCAAGACTTTTGAGCTCGGCAACTGGCTCTTTTTCAGGAAGAAGGGCGATTGACCTTTATTTAAGGCCCTTCGTTATATTCATCCTCGTGGAGCCGGCCAGAGCGGATACGACCTTCTTGTTCTGGAAACATACGGATATCCAGGGATAAAGGAACGTAATATGTTACGCGTTACTTACCGCGATCTCTTTTGCCGCCGAAATAAAATGTACATGAAATACGTCCATTCCCTCATGTCCATGATTGAAACACTGCGGCCATCTGCAGTTTTGCCTGAGGAAATAACCCAAGAATTATCCAAGAATATTCCGCCTATGCCTTACCTATGAAAACACCGTAAAGCCGACCAAAAAGAGTTTAAATATATTATTTTGCGTTCTTATTATGGATAATACGCCATATGACTTGCCTGCAAATCCCTTATCTAACGATGACAAGCCGGGAACATATATAGAATTCGGCTATGACGGGTGCTCCGTGTGGGGGCCATATGAATCTCCAGATATTGCCCGGCAAGTTGCCAACGTTTCTTTTCCTATGGGAAGGAATTATCTATTATGGCAGAAAGGAGACGGCGGCCAAATCTTCCATATCGCCGAATACCCCGTGGAAAGGGATGCACTGGCGCAGCCGGCAAGGCCGCCGGCCAGATCGCCAGACGCTTATGACTTGACCCCCGAAGCTATGGCAAACGCCCGCCGCAGGCGTGTTGTATAACAACGATGGAACACAACTGGTTGCGCTGGGTTCGTTGGCGCAACAAAGCCCGCTGTCATGCCTTTTAAATATCCGGCCTTGCCATATAAAATCAAGGACGCACGCCTGCCATGAATAAAGAAGTAAGAGCCTTCATTTGGCAAAAGGCGGGCTTTCTCTTATTCTTAAAGATTCGGCAAGAAGCAATAAAATGGAATTAAAGAAAATATCCGACGTCGTCTGGGAATATCCAAAACAGGGCAAGATGCGCGTCCCTGCAAGGATCTACGGGAGCAAGAAAATAGTGGATGCCATAGACGAAGGCGTATACAACCAGATAGCCAACGTTGCCACGCTTCCCGGAATCGTCAATCATGCCATGTGCATGCCGGACGGGCATTTCGGCTACGGATTTCCCATAGGCGGCGTCGCTGCTTTTGACCTGAAGGAAGGCATAATTTCCCCCGGCGGAATCGGTTTTGACATAAATTGCCTTGCCGAAGATACCAAGATACTAACAGAAGACGGATATCACAGACCCATATCTGAATTTGAAACGTGCTCCAAAACAGAAACATTGCGTTGCATGAACTTTGCCGAAAATGTGGAAGAACGCACAAGCATCGCCAGATTCATGAAAATAAAACCCTCAAACAGGGTATTCAAGGTTACCACCACAAGCGGACAGGAGGTTATTGCCACGGAAGATCATCCCTTTTGGACACCGGACGGCATGATAGAAACAAAGCGCCTCAAGGCCGGAAATAATCTTGCCGTTTATCCATTCAAAGGCGTTGAATACCAGCCTCCTTCACCGGACGTGATAATCGACGGCGCAAAAATCCTAGATTCTGACATCCCTTACAAGAAGGAATACGTGATAAAAGAACTGGACAAGAGGGGCCTTCTTCCGTTGCGACTTGACGATGGAAGGATCGCTGCCATAATAAAGCTACTAGCATTCAATATGGGCGACGGAAGTTTGGTGAATACCTGCGGCAAAGGCTTCGCATGGTTCTGGGGCAGGCAGGAAGACCTCGAGACCGTACGCCATGATATAAGAAAGTTGGGATTCACTCCATCAAAAGTATATAGCAGAAAGAGAAATCATGTCATAAACACGAAATATGGTGAAGTTAAGTTTACCTTGACGGAATACAGCATGCGCGTCACTTCAAGGGCGTTTGTTTCTCTTTTGCACGTCTTGGGCGCCCCGATAGGCAACAAGACAAAGCAGGAATATCCTTTACCATTGTGGATTGCAAATTCCGTCAAATGGCATAAACGCCTGTTTCTGGCTTCATACTTTGGAGCCGAGATGTCAAAACCGAAAACCATGACAGACCACGGGTATAATTTTTATATGCCGTACGTCTCCGTCAATAAGATATCGCGACTCAAGGAGGACGGCAAAAACTTCGTGAAACAGATATCAACGATGCTAGAGGACTTTGGCATAAAAACCGCGGGAATTACCGAAAGAGAAGAGTATTTGAACAAGGACGGCGACTTCACATATAGGCTGAAATTACTGATAGACGACGATGCCGAAAATTTGCTGAAACTTTACGAACTCATAGGGTTTGAATATAATATTGATAAGAAAATATTGGCTAATAACGCTATTTTATATCTGCGCCTGAAGAAAAAAATTGTCGCGGAAAGGAACGATGCGGAAAAAACGGCGATAACATTATACAATAACGGGAAATCCGTCAGGGAAATTGAGAGCCAACTAAAATCTGATTTTATAAACAAGAGATTTTTGCAACGCTCTGTATTTGAAGGGAGAAAAACCACCTCCCGCATAGCGCACGTATTCCCGTCATTCAACGATTTCATAAAAACATCTGCCGTTAATACCGGAAAAACGGGAATGGTATGGGACAAGATAGAAAAGATCGAAGAAGCATCGGCATTTGAAGGGTTTGTTTACGATTTTACCGTGACCCATCCGGACCACAATTTTGTGGCCGGTAATTTTGTTGTTTCAAATTGCGGCATGAGATTGGTCACTACTAATCTTACAGCCAAGGAAGTGAAGCCGAAGATACGCGAGCTCGTGGAATCATTATTCAAGCTCGTCCCTGCCGGCGTCGGCTCTTCTGGATTTGTGAAACTGGACAGGCCGAAGTTCCGTGAGGTCACTGAAGAAGGCGCACGCTGGGCTGTGAAGGAAGGCTATGGCTGGGAAGAGGACCTCAAGATGACCGAGGAGGAAGGCCGGATGGAAACCGATTCCTCGAAAGTCTCGGATAGGGCCATGAAGCGCGGGCTTTCCCAGATAGGCACGCTCGGAAGCGGCAACCATTATCTTGAGATACAGCGCGCCTCAGAGATACACGACGAGGAGATGGCCAAGGCATGCGGCATAACGGAAAAAGACCAGATCGTAATTATGTTTCATTGCGGCAGCCGCGGTTTTGGCCACCAGATAGGCACGGATTATCTTGAAAAGTTTCTAGAAGTCATGCCCAAATACGGCATAGAAGTCCTTGACAAGGAGCTGGCATGCGCCCCGTTCCAGAGCCAGGAGGGGCAGGATTATTTCTCCGCTATGAAGGCGGGTATAAACATGTCCTTTGCTAATCGTCAGGTTATATTGCACAGAATAAGGGAAGCCTTCTCCGGCGTTTTCAAGAAGAGCGCCGAAGAGCTTGAAATGCATCAGGTATACGACGTCGCGCACAACACCGCAAAGATAGAAGAGCATACCTTGGAGGGCAAAAAGAGGAAGCTGCTGATACACAGGAAAGGCTCAACGCGCGCCTTCGGCCCAAACAGGGACGAAGTCCCTGTTAAATACAGGAAGCTTGGCCAGCCGGTGATAATCGGCGGCTCCATGGAAACTGGCTCTTATCTTCTCAAAGGCACCGAAAGGGCGATGCAAGAAACCTTCGGCACCACGTGCCACGGCTCCGGCAGGACCATGTCCCGTGCAAGGGCGAAGCATCTCTGGAGGGGCGACCAGCTCCTTAAAGACATGGAAAAACGCGGCATTTACGTGCGCTCAACGAGCATGTCCGGTGTAGCCGAGGAAGCAGGGGGCGCATACAAGGACATAGACGAAGTCATTGAAAGCGTCCACAAGGCCGGCATCTCCACGAAGGTCGTGAAGCTTCTGCCTCTGGGAAATGTAAAAGGATGACGATTGAATGAATAGAAAACAATGGTGGGCTCTTTCTGGAATATTTTTAGTTCTGAATATAGGTCTTATGCCCCAGTATATGTCATTTGGTGCTTTGGCAATGAATAACGATGCTATACTTATTGTAGATAGAATGTGGGCTTTAGCTATCGGGTATAACTTTGCACTAATAGCGTTTTCCGGAATCGCTGGTCTACTAGAGGAAAAATAATTTTTAGGGTTCAAAGTAACGATTACTTTACGGCTTATAAAAATCGTAATTATTTATTTTCTTTTTCAAGCATGCGACAAAGAAACGAAGACAATGCCACGCTAGTAAAGCATCCCGCCACTGATGGTGAAAATTGTGAAAAAGTGGCGGGCTTTGCCAAAACAGAAGGAAATGCCAGAAAGCACTTGCGATTTTGACGGGCGGGTTCCTTTTGTTTTCCTTCTTGTCGTAAGCACAGTTCAAACATGGTAGACTAACCGGTACAATGCGGCTCTCAAAAATGCTGATTTCTTTTGTAAGCACAGTTCAAACATGGATGAGTCAATGGCGGGTTAGTCATCCCCACGCTGAATCTTCGTGTTTTCGCGAAGATTAGCCGGCGGTTCCGCCGGCTTAAGCGTGTGGCTTTCGATATGCGGGTTGTAAAAAATATTAAAACCGAACTCATCGTAAATACAGCCGAAAAACTGTACCACT
>DATDTL010000067.1:0-18281 GCA_035290885.1 archaeon | reverse complement strand
GCGGGTTCCCTTGGTTTTCCTTCTCGTCCTAAGCGCAGTTCAAACGTGGTAGACTAACCCGCCATTGACTCATCCCCACGCTGAAGCGTGGGGCTTTCGATATGCGGGTTGTAAATATTACTTTTCCGATTTCCGCAATCCCGGAATGACAACGTCAATTTCCTTTATCCTGAGAAAATGCCTGTCAAATGTTACCAGCGTAGTTCCATTGTCAATGCATATAGACGCTATCAACATATCCATCTCCGGTATCTTGCGGCCGGACTTCTCCAGTTTATAACTGAGTTCCGCCATCAAAAGTGAGGAGCTTCTTGTCGTATTTAATACGTCGTATAGTTTCAGGTTTTCGAGGGCATTTTTCCTGTGCACGGAGCTAAGAAAGCCGTAATAATATTCTGAAATTACAGGGGAAGGCAGCATGGGACCGGAAGGCGCATTTATTTCCAGCCTTCGCAGCGTTTCCATCAACTCCGGATTCATGGCATCTAATTCTATGAGCACGCTGGTATCAAACGCAAGTTTCATATCCTCAACCTGAAGTTCCTGCGCATGCCTTCCGCCCTTTTCCTCGCGCGGTTTGCCTCTTCTTTCGTTAGAATCGGGACTTTTCTGGACAGAATGACGTCCCAATTGCCTTTCCTTTCTTCCTTTCTCACGTGCTCTTCAACCATGATCTCCAGCATTTTACCTGTCGTGGTCCCGTGCTTTATGGCCTCCGACCTTAGAAGCGTCCAGCTTTCCTTGCTCACGTTCTTTATCGCCATTGTCATAGTTATACTTGTTATACCGATATATAAAGATGTTGAAATAATGAGCTGTAAAGTTAGGGACACCTATTTAAGGGATAACTCTTTAACATATTTATGGTAGAGATTAAAAATAATGAAATCGCGAATTTCATTTCTAGTAAAGATAATGACATCCTCCCTGCGGTTGAAACCGCAGGTTTCCGGCTGCGTTAAAGGAAGGTAACATTGTGGTGCGTTTGTTGGTTTTGAACGTAGAGGATGGCCCGTTGCTCGTCCACGCCGACCGTCCTTGCCATGTAACCGCGGCTCCAGAAGTGACCCTTTGGGTAACGGAGCCTGTATTCCGGCTTCACGCGGAAGACCTCCCATGACGAGTAACCCTTGAGCAGTTTCGCTGCTCTTTCCTCGCTCGTGCCCTTGGGAAGGTCAAATATTCCGTGCATGTGCTCAGGCATTACCTCCAATGCGAGAACGTTGATCCAGTGGCGACTCGCGGCCTGCCGGATGCAGGCGGCGACCATGTTCCGGTTCTCCAGTTTCCTCATCATCTTGTATCGGTATTTCGTGCACCACTCTATGTGCCAGACGCTGCGCCTTGCACAGTGATTCCCGTAGCTAAGCTCCATGAGCTCACCTTTTTATCTGTAGAACGAGATAACTACCACTAAGCAAGACGTGGCGAGTTAACTCGTCCGGAGCCCTCCAGAGAGGGCTCCTATTATTCTTTTGTGATGCAAGAAGAAAAAGACGCGGCAATTCATCCGCCGTTTGTTGCGAACTTGTCAAAACGGCGGATTTCTTGCCGAGATGTTAATCAAATCTAGCCATCTATTCTCGCTTAGTGCTAATTTAACTCCTGCCTTTTCGCATGGTATTTCGTTTATAGTGGTATGAGCTTCTATAAAGTTATGTTGTATAATTATCGCATTCATTAAAATTGGTGCAGACCACAGGGCTTTCAAGCCTCTAAAGTCTAAAACTCGGTCTTTGATTTTCATAAAGACGGTTTCAATCCTGTAGTTATGAATTCTTGTTTTCTGATAATTTTGTATTCGATGCTCTACGGTTAAACCACCAAACTTATTTGAATAAAACATTTTTCTGAATGCTTGGGGATAGAACATTCCTGCATCTGTCTGAATATATTTTGGCTTTCCTTTGACTATTGCTTTTTTAAGAAATTTCTGAGCCTCATCTGGATTGGCAGACAAACTATAATGCACTCCGGTAATTAGACGAGTATCCCAATCAAGGCAACACCAAAATCTATCCTTTCTGCCTTCACAATCAATCATAGTTTCGTCTGCATAGAAATTTTCACCAAGATTGTAACCTTGTCTTTCTATGAATTTATGGACTTTCAAAGTGTATCTTCTAACCCAATCCAATATCGAAACGTGGCTAATCTTGTGATCGAAATGTCTTTTCAATTGGTTTCTCATCTTTCTACTTGACAAGTTAGAGATATACATATCAATTGACATTGTAATAATTTCTGGCTTGTTTCTCATTCGATAAAAGCCATCATCATAAGTAAAGAACTTCTTACAATCTTTACAATGGTATTTCTGTATTTTCCCTCGATGCAAAGTTTTGCGATAGCCTTTTTTGTAGTTGTTTGTGCTCCTGCAATGCTTGCATTGTATTTCTTTACCCATACCATATATTCGGCACCCGAAGTATATATATCTTTCGGTGCCCGAATAGATAGATGAAAAGGTCTATATTATTGGGGTTGATTTAACAGAAAAATGCGTAATCTAGACTAGAGATGTTACTCCTTTTCAATGATTATTTTACCTTTTTCTAATTTTACCTTAACTTCCTTTCCCAACAAATTAGATTCTTCAACGATTTTTTTGGGCAGATTAACCCTATATTTATGATATTCTGTGTCTCCGACTTTCTTGTCAAAAGCCTTCATAATCTTCATAAACAAAATTAGGAACCCGAAGTTCTTAAATCTGTCGGTGCCCGATTTTATCCCTTTACACCAAAATAGGTGTCGCTAACTTTACAGCTTATGAAATAAAGACCGCAGCGCCAAATATCCCTAAAAGTCAGGAATGCCGTAAAATAAACCGCTTCTCATATAATCCATATTATACTTGTTCGCTATTTCTGTATCTTATATATTGCATTGACGCTCATCGTCCTTTTCCGCATGATTTAAATCAATAATATCCAAGTAAGAAACAAGCGGGGGTTCCCGAGCGGCCAAAGGGGCAGGACTTAAGACCGTGAAGAAATCCTGTGGCTTAGTGCCTTCGCAGGTTCAAACCCTGCCCCCCGCATTTGGTGCAATGCATGGACGTCGTTGTAAAGAAATCGAAGATAGAAGGAAACGGCGTATTCGCCGCGAGGGATTTCAGAAAAGGCGATATTGTTGTCAGATGGGGCATTTCCCACCAATTGGCGCCGGAAGAGGCGGCAAGCCTGCCCGAAACGGAAAAGAGATACGCCGTCTTCATCGGAGGAAAACGCATCCTGATGCAGCCGCCTGCAAGATACATAAATCACTCCTGCGACGCGAATACCGCGCCCGAAAATTTCTGCGATATCGCAACCAAGGACATCATGAAAGGGGAGGAGATCACTGCGAATTATTCAAAGATAATGGCCGCCGCTGATATAACTCCCGTTTTCAGCAATTACGCATCTATGCGCTGCAGATGCGCAAGCAAAAATTGCAGGGGAATCATAGGGACCCAAACAGCCGATAAATGAACATTTCCGCGTTATAGCACCGCACGAATGACGCCTATGAAGTGCCTCTAAATCGGCATACGGCACCCAGTTCGCCCAAAGCGTCTTGCACGGATTCGGCAGGCAACGGTGCAAATAAGTGGGATTCGTATTCTACTATTTCCGGTTTATTGATGTCAAAACGCAACGTTACATTACGTACTGTTTTATTGCGCGCAGCAACGTTCTCCGCCGCTCCCTCCAGCATGCCTGCATAAGCTTCAATGCTGCCGCCCGCATTGGCGTAGGCTCCAGCGCAGTTCACGTTGCCCCTGATAGGATATACCGTAGTAAATATGCCTAACGGCAAAGTTTTGGCCACGTTTGGCGCATATATCTCGAATTTATGCGGCGTTGCAGGTCTTCCGTCGCATCCTGCAGATGCCGCCAAGGCTAAAGACAAAGCGCCGATTGCCAGATATTTTCCTAACTGCATATACGAATGCTATACGCAGCCTTCTTAAATGGCGTGTCCGCCCATCGGGAGGCGATTGAAACGCATTTAAATCTTCTTGCGAAAAGTAAAGGCTGATAAACATGATGATACTTGACGGGAAAAATGCCGTGCTGGGAAGGCTTTCTGCTACCGTTGCCAAGAGCCTCATCAACGGCGAGGACGTCACCGTGCTCAACGCGGAAAAGATAATAATAACCGGCGCCAAAAAGACGACAAAGGAGATGTATATTGTTCGGGAGCAAAAAGGCTCCAAGTATTCCGGCCCGTATTTCTACCGCTCGCCTGAAAGGCTTGTGAGGCGCACCATAAGGGGCATGATGCCTTACAAGACCAACAAGGGCAGGCTGGCCATGAAGAAGCTGAAGATACACATCGGCACGCCTGACGAATTCAAGGACAAGGAAGCCGTGAAAATGGAAAAGGCTATAAAATCCCCATTCATATATATGGAAGAGCTGGCGAAAGCCGTAGGATGGAGAGGCTAATGGCAAAAAAGAAGAATCTGTTCGCAACAGGCAAGAGAAAGAAAGCCATAGCAAGGGCCATCATAACCGACGGCAAGGGAATCGTAAGGATAAACTCCGTGCCTATTGAAAACATACAGCCCCGATACAAGCGCATGCGAATGCAGGAGCCTCTCGTACTGGCAGGCGATGCCGCCGGCGCTGTTGATATTGACGTTTCCGTTGCAGGAGGCGGCGTCTGGGGGCAGGGAAATGCCGCAAGAACCGCCATAGGCAACGCCCTTGTAGAATGGACAAAGGACAAGAAGCTCAAGGAATTATACTCTGAATACGACCGATCAATCCTTGTCTCGGACGCAAGAAGGACCGAGCCTCACAAGCCTTCCAGATCCAAGGACGGCCCAAGAGCATCAAAGCAGCAGAGCAAGCGATAAATACAGCACAGGCCAAGTGGTAAGAATGATCATACCCGTAAGATGCATGAGTTGCGGCAAGCCCATAGGCGGCTTGTGGCAGAAGTTCAAGGAGAGGAACGACGGCGCAAACGCCGAAAAGCTTTTTGATGAGCTCGGCGTCAAAAGATACTGCTGCAGGGCGCTCCTCATGACGCACGTGGACAAGCTGCAGGACATCGCCAAGTTCAGGGCATAGTTATGCAACGCAAGCTGCACCAGCATTTTCTTTCAAGTTCATTTATATTGAACGAGGAAGTGGCGCTCGCCGAACTGAAAAAAGGCGACATAGTTCTGGAAATAGGCGCTGGCCCCGGTTATTTGACCCGCAAACTTGCATCCAAAGCGAAAACGCTTGCCGTTGAGAAAGACGGGAAATTCATTCCTGCCTTGCAAGGCATAAACAACGCAGAAGTCTTCCACGAAGACGCCCTTGCTTTTTTGAAGAACGCCCGTTCGTTCAACAAGGTCGTGTCCAACATCCCCTACTACATTTCCCAGCCCCTGCTTCTTGCCATCCTTAAGAAGAAATGGGAAATCTGCGTCCTTCTTGTGCAGAAGGAATTCGCGCAAAAAGCGGTCTCGCACGACAAACTCGGGCTGCTCGTTGAAGACTGCTGCAGCGCTTCTGTCCGCGGCTTTGTGCCGGCCGCTGCTTTTGCGCCAAAGGGCGTGGATTCCGCTTTCCTTGTTTTGCGCCAGAAAAAGGCCATGGACGAAAGCTTATGGTCTTTCCTGCGCAAGGCCTACTCCATGGGAAACAAGAACGCCGGCGCCCTGCCGGCGTGCCCTCAAAATCTCAGAACAAAGAAAATCCATCAGCTTTCTCTCGAAGAAATACACCAAATTCATGCCCTCAACAAAGCTTAAATTTCCTTCGGACGATAGTTTTTCATGGTATCTATACTGCCAAGAGAAATCCCAAGGAGCAGCATCGAGCCGTTTCCTCGCATGGATTTCGAGCCCATGACAGAGCAGAGGGAATTCATGGACATGCCTCCATGGAAAATACCCCAATCTTACGGTGTCGGCTCGTATGATTCACGCAGTTATAATCCAATTGCTCCTCCTTACAAGACCCAAAATCTCCTTGGCTTGCCCGGATATTCGCCGAGAGAACCTTATATTCCTGCCCCGCCGGACCAGCTGCTTGCGCATGGAAACATATTGATCGTGCCTGTTGAGTTGGCAACGTATCTCAATGCAGTGGAAGAAGCTCTTGTCTCAGACGCTGCAACAACCGGCATGAGAATGCCTTATAAGCCTCTTGATCATCATCCTTCTGGCAACACCTTTAATGTTCCAGAAACATATAAGATGCCTGCTCTTTCAATAAATATACCTGAAGACGAACAACTCAAGCCTTATATAAAAAACGCCATTCTTAGCGTAAAACAAAACGAGGACGTTTACGCTGACCTTATCGGAATACTTCCTCATAAAAGGCGATATGACGGAGTTGTCCCTGTACAAATGGATGAAACAGAAGCGTATGTAGGCGTTACGGAACTAAACCCCATGACCGGCCGTGCAAAAAGGGTCGGCATAAGCTCCTATACCGATCCTGCCAGAGCCAGAAACGGAGGCGCCCATGAAGGCGTTCACGTTCTGACAGGCGTTTTACTCCCATATACGCTGGATTCGCCCGAGCCGGTAGGAAGAACTTACATGGAAATGCTTGCGGAATATTCAAGGATTCTATACGCAAGGCATATAGGCGACAGCGCCATGGAAGCTGAAATAATGCGACTTACCCCCTATGCTACGCAAATAGCCTTGGGAGATATAATTGAGGAACGATATGTGAGCGAAATGACCGGGAAAAGAGGATTCAGGGCGTTCAACGTGGACGTGCAATTAATGCAGTCGCTGGAATATGCACGCGAAAGGCTGCATGAATGCATGGAGCCTGTTTTGAAAGGATAGCTCTTATTGCAAAAATGGCCGACATTATTCTTGCAGTATGAGAAATTAACTCACAATAATCCTGTTCTTTCCCTTGAACTTCTGACCGGTCTTGCTGATTTTCGGCACGTAGCCTTGCTCAAGAAGCTGTATCTCGCGGGCGTCTTTCACCGGCCGTGTGTCCTTGGGCAGTTTTTCTTCTTCCTGATTGACGTCTTCCGACAACTGCTCCTTTTTTGCCATCCGGAACACCGCACTAACTCGCCGTTCAAACTATAAAAAGAAATGATGGCACGGTGTGGGAATTTCTGCTTCCCATGCTATTTTATAATTCGTCCGGACTTAAAGGTTTAATAATTCCGCAAGAAGGAGAATCATGCTTCTTAAGAAATACCAGCCCGCTTCGCTTGACGGAATCATCGGCAATGCCGAGGCGGCAAAGACGCTGGAAAAGTACGTCCGCGAATGGAAGGCCGGCGCGCTCATGCTCTCCGGCCCGCCGGGCTGCGGCAAGTCGCTTTCAGTCCGGCTCGCTGTGAAAGCCGCTGGCGCGGAACTCGTCGAATCCAGCGCCGCAGACGACCGTTCCCTGAAAAGCCTGCAAGGCGCGCTGAAGAATGCAACGGAACAGCAAAGCCTTGTCGCAAAGAAAAAAGTCATACTGATAGAGGATCTTGACATGGTTGATTCCGCGAAGGCCGTTGAAGATATCGTCAAGTCCTCGCGATTCCCTGTCGTGCTCGTTGCAGGCGACCCTTACGGAAAGAAGCTCCGCAGCCTCAAGGCGTTATGCACGCTGCTTCCATTCAAAAGAGTCCGCCACGACAGCATAGCGAAGCTCCTCAAAATCATCCGCGATGCCGAGGGCATGAAAACCAGCGACGCGGCAATTTCCCACATAGCCCGGGTTTCCGGCGGCGACGTGCGAGCCGCGATCATAGACATGGAGTCCATGGCAGACGAAAAGAACATAGGCCTGCGGGATGCCCGGAACGACATCTTCGAAACCGTGAAAATCATCTTCAAGACAAGAAGCATGGACAACGTTCTTTCCATTCTCCGCATCAGCGAAAAGCCTCCGGAGGACGTTCTGCTCTGGCTGGAATGGAACCTCGCCGAAGAATACGAAAATCCCGAGGAGATATGCAAAGCGCTTGACTGGCTTTCAAGGGCGGACCTTATCGTATCTAAAATCCTGCGAAGGCGGGCATGGACGCTGGCGAAGTACTCAAGCATAGGCGCCATGGGCGTGGCACTGGCCAAGCGCGAGATGTACAGGAAATTCACGCGCTACTCGTATCCTAGGCCGTATGCCGCAAGAAAGGACAATTCAAAGCTGTCTGCCCTGCTTCATGTTTCTTCCCGCAACCTGCGGGAATACGCGCCCCTCTTGAAAGCGATGGCAAAGAAGTCCGCCCTGCCGGAAGGCATAGAAAAAGAGGATGTGGAAGGATTATAATAGTAAATTGTAATTTATAGGATGAACTGCCTTGTTCCCGCCAGTACTACGCTTCTCAGAACAACGTAATTGCCGCTTGATACAGGCCCTATGCTGAACGTCCCTGCGCCGGAAGGCACGCCTATTTTTCCCGTTGAGCGTATTAGGGAGCCTCCGAACCCATTGTATATGTCCGCCTCCACATCAAACCCATAATTGACAGCGCTGTTGAGAATGGCTTGCCCATTGCCAGCCTGACGAGTAAGCGACGCCACCGACGGCCTCTGGCCTTCCCATACTTCCATGTCATCGGACTGGAGGAGCAGCAATTTCTTGTTCACTTTATTGGCCGTACAATCCACGTCGTATATCATCGCCAGCGCTATGCCCTTGTTCATCATCTCCTGAGTTTCAAAGTAATGAAGCTCCTCCATGCCCTTCTGCTTTGTCGCACAGTCCGTATTTGACGTGTCCACGTTGCCTATGGATTCGTTGATCGCATAGAAATAATAGCTCTGGTCATTGAGCTGGACGGTTGACGTGTCCGCGGCAAAGTAACCCCTGAAAACGAAGGATATAGCCAAGAGCGCGCCCGATATCACGACTGCAGATATTATGAACCACTGGCCTTTAGATCTTGATGGCTTGGGCATGGGACACCCCTCCTATTTCCAATACCATGGACTTGTCCACCGTGCCGTCCCTGACAAGAAGCGCGACTATCTTCCTCCCGACAGCGTTTATCATCGTGGCACTGGCGGCAAGCTCCCGAATCTCTTTCTCAGAGCACAGATTGCCGCCATAAAAATCACGCCTGACCTCTATTGAAAGCTCCCCTTCCTCAAACGCCCTGCCCACGACATCCGAGTCCGCTATTGCAAGTATGCTTTGGCCTGCCGCAGCATGCACCTTATACGAAAATGCCATGAGATTATTTCCCGATATGATTATAAAAAGAATCTGTTAGAGCTTCCGTCCCGTCTTCCTTGCGCCGCAGGCCTCGCACTTGATCGTGACGATCTTTCCTTCCTCGCCCAAATTGGTGTCCGGCTTGCCGCATTCTTGGCAGAAAACGTATTCCTTGGCGTATTCCTCTATCCTTTGCTTTATGGGGCCGGGATAGAACTTGCCCTGAAGCAAAAGTTCCGTGCCTCGCGTGCTGCCAGGCGCTGCCAGTTCCTTGAACAGGAACTTTGCGAGATGCTTCGGATCCCTTCTCAATGCCTTGGCTATCTCGGTGAAGTTCTTTATGGACGTTTGCTTTCCCGTCGCCACTTCGGCAACCGGAATCTCAAACCTCTCCTTGTTCTCCGCCTTGGGAATTTTCTCCCTTGCCCTTTTTAGCATCTCAGAATAGTCCATGGTATCACAAAACGCTTATGCGTACTGCTTTAAATTAGGATCGCTGTATTTCTCCTTTGCCGATTTTATCGTGCCGGTGATGCCTATCCCCCTGACTATTGAACGGGATTCACCAACCATTGAAATCATCGCCAGCGCGCCTCTGACGCTTTCCACATGCGCGTTGCCGCACCTCAAAACGCCCTTTTGTTTCCGGGCATCATAAAGGTTGGGTATTATCCATATTCTCGCCTCGGCCGCGCTTTCTTCGCCAAGCGAAGAAAGGAGCGAGTTCCATGCAGCAACCGAGAAGTCCTTGAATTCCACCGGCGACTCGGATATTATCTCAAATATAACATACCTCTTCTTTGGCCTCATGCTCGGCGGCAGCATCCTTGGTTCATTCATTCACAGTCACTCCCTGCCACATCTTTCCCGCAATCTTCAGTCTGTTGTTCATCACTATCTGCTCCGGCACCGTGCTGGCGCTCGCTATCGCGTCAGGCAGTTCCATCCCTGCCATGCTAGCCACTGCTGCAAGTTCCCTGCCGGCACGCATCCCCCATTTTGTCACCGCGCCCGAGAACGTGACCACCGGTGCGCCGAATTTCCTGCACATCATCACGTTTCTCTTTATCCCTTCCAGTATCCTCACGCGCCTCTTCCTGTAGTTCTCAAGGATTTCCCGGAAGTTTATCTCTATTGCCACGTTGTTTTCCATGGCCGCCTTCACGCACACATGGTCAAGGCCCGAATCTTTCCTGCCTTTCCCGGGATGGCAAAGAACGTCTATCATGGGATTCTCGCACGCCGCCCTGTTCACTTCGTAGTCGCCGCCTGAAACCATCAGCACCTCGTAAGAGTCCCGGTATTTTCTGGCGTCTTCCATGAGCTGCTGCGGGTTCTTGGCGTATATAATATAGCATGAAACCATGTCCAGCTCGGTTGCCGGCTTTTCGCGAAGCCCTTCAACCCCTATGCCACGCAAGCCAAGCTTCCGCGCCATGGCTATCATTTCGTCTGTCGTGTTCTCTCCCACTGTCAGGGACGAGTACGTATGAAGATCATAATAGTCCATTAACCTACTCCTCTCATAAAAATAGTGCCAGAATGCTTAAAAAAGAGGCTATAACGGTTTCCTGCCTTTGGCGCCAGAAAATTGCGCCTTCTTTCCAAAACTCGCCGTTAGCTCTTCCTGCTTATTCCAAGCTTGGAAGGCCTCGGGTATTTCTTGCCTGTCTTGCCCTTCCTGCCCTGCGATGTCAGGCCGCGGAACGCCCTTCTCCTTTGCGTCGTGATCCAGCCTACGTTCTTGTCGCTCTTTATTGCCGGGTGGCTCCTGTCAACGAGTATGATTTCATAGAACTTGTGCATTCCGGTCTCGCCGGCATAATAAGAATTCAGAACTTCCATGTTGGGGTATTTCCGCACTGCCCTTCTCTCAAGAATCGCCTGCAGGCTGTGCTTGGGCGTGAACGACGTCCCCATCTTGGAGGGCTTCCTGCCTTTTCTTGCCCTCGGCCTTACCCTGCCGCCTTTGCCTATTTTTGCCTTGACTATGACGAAGCCCTGCTTGGCCTTGTATCCCAGCGACCTTGCACGGTCCAGCCGCGTCGGCCTTTCAATGCGCTCAAAGCTCTCCTCTTTCATGGCTCTGACCGAAGCTTTGTATATTTGTTTTGGCTTCTTCCAGAGTTCCCTGACCGACGAATAAAGGCTCATAATATCACCATTAAGTAGCCGGGTAAAGAATATAAAACTAATTATCTATACGATAGTATGCATTCCGCAGCAAAGATGCTCATGGGCGTTCTGGTTTTTGCCGCCGGAATCTACTGGTATCTTGGCCCGCTTCTTGGCCATTTCTCCGGCGACCCGCTGTTCCACATAAGGACAACATACGCGTTTGCGCTCCTCTTCTCCGGCCTTTTCGGGCTTGGCCTCATATTTGTCGGCTTCGTCATAGCATGGATAGAATATGAGGACCTAAAATGGGCAAAGCATGCTAAAAAGTCCCAGCCATCAGCCAAGGACTTGTCCAAGTAATACTATTGATGTTGCAATTACAATCAGCCCGATTTTTGTAAATCAGCCAAGGACTTGTCCAAGTAATACCCCGACTTTCTCAACATTCGCTTCCCTCAGCACAGCATTTTATACGTTCCATTCAAATTGGCTTTATGCCAATCAAATCAAGGACCTCTCCCCCTGTTTTCGTTTCCCTTGCCATCAGGAGCGCCTTGCACGAAATGGGCGACTCGTTCTTCGGGCCGTCCTCTTCCATATTCGTCGGCAAGCACGGTTACCCCGACCTCTTCGTCGGGCCGCTGGCTTCCATGGAGTACTCGCCCGAGCAGGACAACCCGGCCAAATGGTTCGGCAAAAGTTACTATGATATCATCAAGATGCGATCCTCGCTTTTGCGGAGCAAATACAGGCATTCGGTGCACGCCCCGTCAAAATTCGTTGAATACAACCAAGAGCTTGCGCTCGCTTCAAGCCCTACTGACGTGGAGCTTGGCTTCCAAAGCAGGCCCGGCTACAGGATGGCGATTTCGTCTTACGTGCAGCCTATGGGGCCGTCCGTGACCATAGAGAGCATGAGGCTGGCGCAGAACCCGAAGATTTCACGGAAGGTTGACGGCATAGTTTCCGACGACCTGAAGGCCGCGGACGCGGGTTTTCTTCTTTACAAGTCCGGTATTGACGTATATAGGCTCACAAACATACTGTCGTCCGGCGCCATTGGCGTTGCAAAGAAGATGGTTCCCACGCGCTGGTCAATTACCGCATCGGACGATATAGTCGCAAAACAGCTCATGAAGGAAATCCGGCTCTGCCCTGCAACGGAAGAATGCCTTGTCTACGAATCCGAATACATGGACAATCATTTCATCATCCTTCTCCTTCCAGGCCCGTGGGAATTTGAGAACTTCGAAGCGTGGCATCCAGGAAGCAACTGGTCATTTTCCGAAGCCGTGGAAATAGCCGCGGAATACGAGCCATTCGCCGGGCGCAAAGATTATGCCAGTACCGAAGCCGGCGGCTATTACGCTTCACGCCTTGGAGTGGTGGAAGCCGTCCATGGCATGAAGAAACAATGCAAGGCCGTGGTGTTCCGCGAAATAGGAGGCGGTTATGCCGTGCCGCTTGGAGTATGGGTCGTCCGTGAAACCGTCCGAAACGCGTTCAAGTCCCAGCCGAAAAAGCTCGAGACAAGGGCGCAGGCGCTTGCCTACGTAAAAACCCGGATAAAAGTGCCGCTTGCCGAATACCTCAAAAGAAGCGTGGTCCTGCGACAGAAAAGCATCAAGAACTTCCTTTCCGGCCGATGAAGGTATTTATCTTCAGTTGCCATCTAACTATATGCTATTTTCTTCCGAGGCGCCGCAATTCCCTGAAAACTCCGAATGGCTCAATACGGACATGCCTCTGTCCCTGAAGGCGCTGAAAGGGCATGTTGTCGTCCTTGACTTCTGGACATATTGCTGCATCAACTGCATCCACGTGATGCCTGATCTGAAGATGCTTGAAGAGGAATACGCTGAGCAGCCGGTGGTGTTCATAGGCGTGCATTCGGCCAAGTTTGACAACGAGAATGACGCAAAGAATATCCGCTCGGCAGTGGAGAGGTATGAAATAACCCATCCGGTTGTTGTAGACAAGGACCATGCGATATGGAACAGCTACGGCGTCTCAGGATGGCCCACCATAGTCATCGTCGGGACGGACGGCAAGATTGCATATAAGCGCTCCGGCGAAGGGCAGCTGCATGAAATGGATGCTTCAATAAGCGCTTTGCTCAAGAAGGGCCCGCTATCGGAAAAAATAAGGATAACCACTCCAGAAAGCAACCGGAAGACCGTGCTATCGTTTCCGGGAAAAATTGATTACCACGATGGCACTCTTGTGATATCGGACTCCGGCCACAACAGGATTCTTGTAACAGAATTGCAGGGCACGAAGGCAAAGGTCCTGCACGAGGTAGGCTCCGGCAGGGCCGGCCTCATGGACGGAAATTTCGCAAGCGCGGCATTCAACAAGCCGCAGGGCGTTGCTCTCGACAACGAAACCATTTATGTCGCCGACACAGAGAATCACGCCGTCAGGCTCATAAGCCTCAAGTCAAAAAAAGTGCAGACTCTCGCAGGCAACGGCGAGCAGTCCGCCGGAGAGCCGCGCAACCGCAGGCTTAATTCGCCATGGGACGTGCTGCTTCGCAACGGCACGCTGTTCATGGCCATGGCAGGCTCCCATCAGATATGGGAAATGGACATGACATACCGCTCGCTGCGCCCCTACGCCGGCACTTCCGGCGAAAACATAACAGACGGCCCGAAGGAAACGGCGCTGCTTGCCCAGCCGTCAGGCCTTGCGGCTGACGGCGAGTTCCTTTATTTCGCAGACAGCGAAGTCTCTGCGCTGCGGCGCATCGGCTTCACTTCAGGCATCGTGGAAACGCTGATCGGCAAGGGCCTCTTCGTCTTCGGCCGCGCAGACGGCCCGTTCGGCAGCGCGCTTCTCCAGCACCCGCTCGGCGTGGACTGTTATGCCGGAAAGGCCTACATCGCCGACACCTACAACCACGCAATAAGGGTCGCTGACCTCAAAGCCCGAACCGTATCCACCCTCATATCCAAAAAGCATTCCAGAGTCTGCATGCTTGGCGACGCGGAGTGCAGCTACCTGCCCCTCTACGAGCCCAACGACGTCATCGCAACGAAAGACGGGCTGATTATAGCCGACACGAATAACCATCTCATCCGCATTTTCAAGGACAACAAACTGGTGGACGTGGAGATTGTTTTCTAGATTCCGCTTTTCTGCCAAAGCCATAATCAATGATAACATCCTTGGCAGCGCTTCGCACTATGGGCAATAGCGTGAAGATCAGGCTATCCCAAAAACCTTAAGATGTTGTCAAGCGCCCAAAATACCTTTAAATAACTCGCCGACCTCTAATTTTCAGCAAACAAAAACACAAGGAGGTAACACAAATGGTAGAATTTGAAACCATAGCATCCGAGGAAATAAAATTCGGCGAGAACAAGTTCCTTGAAGTCGCCAGAAAGAAAGCCAAGACCGAAGACGGCGAAAACATCTTCATATCGCTGAGCAGGGGCTTCTTCACCAAGGAAGGCGAGAAGCGATACAACAAGTCCTTCGCCATACCAGTGGACCAGACCGTGATAGACTTCGTTGCTGAAACGCTGAAGAAGGTATAAGATGCTTTTCTCCGAGGCCGTGAAAATAGCAGGGGAAAGCGGAAAAATCAGACGCCTTAAAAATTATTTCTTGGGCTCCTTGTTCGCCTCAGTGCACGAAAGCATGGGTGAATGGACCCTCCATTTTTATAATCCTGAATCTCATACCACCAGAAACTGCACCGTGGCTCTGGACGGCACGGTTGAACTCGAAGAAGACGTGCCTGCCCTCAATGCACTTAAGAAGCTGGACGTCACCACGGTAAAAATTACGCCGGAAAAGGCAATGCAAACTGCGACCGAGGATTACGGCATTCCCCCTGTACAGACGCTTCTGACGCTGAGCATGAAGGGCGGGCCTGTGTGGACGGTAAGCATCATATCCGCGGCGCTGACCGTGACGTCTTACGACGTCTCAGCCGAGACCGGCGCGATAATGGAAACCCGCACCGCAAGCATAATGCAAAGGTTTAATTCTTCCGAGCGCAAATAATACAGATGTTCTCGCCCCAAGTTTATGATTCGTGGCAGGACGTCCAATGGGAGAAATATGACGAGTTCCTCCGCATACTCGGCAAGGATTTTTTCGCCTCCATGCTTGAGAAGCGCGTTCTGGACGTGGGCTCAGGCTCCGGCTATCTTGAGCGCTTCCTCGTGAGCAAGGAATTTGACGTGAAGAACGTCGTCTCGCTGGATGTTCGCAGGGATTTCATGAAGAAGGTTGAGAAGGAAACGCTTGTGATTGGCGACGGGAAATCCCTGCCTTTCAAGAATGGCCGCTTTGATGCCGTCGTGTCCGTGGACGCCATGCACCTCATCAAGGATGCCGACTTCGCCCGCGTGCTGAGGCCCGGCGGCCTTGCCCTGCTCTCGGTGTTCTTCAACCATGGCGTGTACGAGGAGCGCAGGAACATTCTCAAAGGCCTCCTTGAAGGCTTCCAGATAATCTTTGAATTCGAGCTCCACGACAAGGAAAAAGAATACGTCATCCTTGCTAGGAAAATGAATTAATCGTCTTGTATTATAGAATCCCTCTGTAGAGGGCCGCGCATGGGCAACCTCTTCGTCGTGAACGGCGCTTCCCACTTTAATGATTTGTTTCCTAAAGAAAATCATTACGAAGCTGCGGTGATAGCGGACGGCGTGATAAAAGAAATAGGCGATGCGCCTCTTTGCGTCTTATATGCCACGGCGAGCGATTCTATTGGCGCAGCCAGCAGGTATCACGGATTGCATATATCAACGAAATATTGCAGCATACGCTCCTTTCCGTGATGGCGCCGTTCTTGCCGCGCGATTAAATAAATTCCGCCCGTCATTTGCACATGAGATACGTTGCATTCATGCGGCACGGCGAGCCTCAAGGGCGCGAAGACGGATCGGGGCTTACCGAAACCGGCAAAACGCAGGCCGATGCCATGGGAAATTATATACGCAGCATGGCGGGAAACGACGCCTGCGTCATGGCATCGCCTGTTGAAAGAGCCCGCCAAACGGCAGAAAGGCTCGCCAATGCCCTCGGCTGCGGCTTCAAAACAAGGGACTATCTCGCCGACGGAACCCCGGAAATAGAAGCATACGAAGCTCTAATGAAAGATATGAAGGCAAATCCTGTTGACTGCTTTATTGCAGTGAGCCACAAGGTCACTTGCATGGCACTTTCTTTCATGTATGCCCGTGAAATAGGCGCTAAAGGCATTGCAGCGCTTGCCGCAGGATTGGATACCGGCCAGGCATATTTCTTTGATTTGCAAAAGAAAACCGTGAAAATATTCCCTGATTATGGCAGATTGCAATAATACTGCAACGTTATCTCCAATCTGCTATGTGTAAAGAACTCCCTAATATTCCAGAATCAATGTTCTTTGCTATCACATCTTCTCAAGAGGCTTTATTCCCAGAAGATTCAGTGAAATTCCTATGACGTTCTTGGCTGCCGCAACCAGCGCCAGCTTCTCCACTTCATTGTCCGAGCCGATTATCTTCTCTTCGTGATAATAAGCGTTGAACATTGATGCCAGCTCAAAAACGTAGTTCGCCACGACGTTCGGCTTCAGTTCCGCGGCGGCGCGTTCTGCCGCAGCCGGAAATTCCGCAAGCTTGCGCGCAAGCCCTGTCTCCTTGCCCGAGAGCCCGCCTGCTTTGGGCTTCTTCTTCGCTTTTCTCAGCACGGACGCCGCCCTTGCGTGAGTATACTGAAGATAAGGCCCTGTATCCCCTTCCAGCGATGCCGCCTCCTTTATGTCAAAGGATATTTCCGAGGCTGTCCCGTATTTCAGAAAATAATACTTTGCCGCGCCTATGGCTCCGGCTTCGGCTATCTCTTCTTTCACCTTTTCGTCATGGTCTTCCTTTGCCACGTAGTTCTCAAGTATGGACTTTTTCAGCTCCTCAAGCAGCCATTCTCCCTCTATCACGTTTCCAAGGCGCGAAGACATCTTGCCTTCCCTGAGCTTGACCCATCCGTACGCAAGGTGGAATTGCTTGCCCTTGTACTTTTTGTCAATGAGTTCTTCGACCTTGAACGTGACCTTGAAGAAGCTCGCCTGCTCCGGCCCTACGACGTGTATGCACTTATCTATGGCGCCGAACTCGCCAAATTCAAGCTCGGCCAACCCAAGCTCTTTTGCCTCATACATGGGAAAGCCCAAACTGTTTATGAACACCCGCTTGTCAAGGCTGTGCGCTTCGCCGTCAAATATCACTGCGCCCTCGCTCTCCTTGAGTATGCCTTTCTTCAGCGCCTGCCTCGCTATTTCCAGTCCCTTCTGCGCAACTTCAGACTCAAAATAAAACCTATCGTATTTAGTGTAGACCCTGCTGTATATCCTTGCAAAATAATCCAGGCTCCATTGGCGCGTCTCCTGCCAGAGCTTCATGATCTTTGCGTCTTTCGCATATATCTTCCCGTTGATTTCCGTTATCTCCTTTTTTGCTTTTTCATCCTCCTCGTATGCCTTGCTGCCTTTGGCATAAGCTTTGCCAAGGAACCGTATCTTCTCGTCAAGTTCTTTTATCTTCTTCACGTCTTCCTTCCCTATGCCCCACAGGCACTTCGCTATGTGCAGGCCGACGTCGCCCTGATAGTTGGCGCGTATGACCTTGGCCCCGGCGCGTTCCAGTATACGCGCCACGGATTCTCCTGTGGTTACGTTCCTCAGGTGCCCTATGTGGAAGAGCTTGTGCGTGTTGGGATGCGCGAATTCCACTATGATTTTTCGCTTGTCCGCGCCCTTGCCGTAATCCTTCCCTGAAGACTCTGCGATTATCTCTTTTGAGAGCCTGCTCCAGTCCGCATAGAAATTCACGTACGGACCTTCTGCCCTGATCTCTTTTATCAACGTAAGTTTCTTTTTCAGGAATTCTTTCGCGAGCGAAGCCGCTATCTCCTGCGGCGCTTTTTTCAGTTCTTTGGAAAGCGAAAAGCACGGCAGCGCAAGGTCGGCATTGATCTCTTTGGGCGGCGTAACAAGCAGCTTTGCGTGCCCGCCGACAACGGATTCGCACTCCTCGCGGAACTTTTTGA
>DATDTL010000066.1:0-20679 GCA_035290885.1 archaeon | reverse complement strand
TCCCTCTGCCATGGCAGTCAGCCCCTGCCTCGCTTCAGGCGGAAGCTTGTCGCCGAAAGTCTCAAGGCACTTCTTGGCGTTTTCAGCGTTTTTAAAGCAGGCCTGCTTGCAATCTTCGCCCTCACATACCCCCTCAACTGCGCCGCCTGCCTGAACGCCCTCCTGCTTCATCATCTCATAAAGATCCCCCTCGCAGTAAGGCAGCACGTCAGTTTCAGGATCCCTTATGCCCAGGCTGTATTTCTCTATTCTGCACGTCATTGAGAGGCTTTCGCTTCCCTGCGTCATGGTTGCCTGAAGTATGCATTTGTTGTCTTCGAGGCCTGTGATCTCAACTGCAGGGCCGCTCCTCCCTTCGGGAAGGAATTTAACGGGGCTGCATATCCTGATTGCTTTGTCAAAGCATCTTTCATCGGTGCCGCAGTCGTTGCCGCTTCCTGAAACAATGCTCTCCACGTCATCGTTGGAGCTGAGCATCACGTAAACTATGTCTTTTATGGCAACGTCCTTGAGATACTTTATGTCGTGCTTTATTTCCGTCATGTCTTCCACAGTAAGGCCGTCAAGCCTTTCCTTCATCTTGTCTTTTATGTCCTGCACATTGCCCTTGGCGGACTCAAACATGTCAGAAACCCTTCTGAATCTGTTCTCGTCCTTCGAGCCAGTTGCTTTATAATAATCAGCGACATCATCGGCCTGCTTTGAGAGCTTGTCAAGCTCAACTATGAGCTTTTCCAATTTGAACGCTATCGAAAGAACTTCCGTGGAATCTGGAACTTCGGATGACTTTTCAACGTAAACGTCATTCGCGTCTCCCAGACGGACGCATTCAGCGAAACTCACGCAACCGTTGCGGTCTCTTTTGACTATCATCTCGCCGCCGTTCTGGTGGCAAGCAGTATAAGCGGCATCTTCAACGTTCTGCCTGCAATAATTCTGCTCCGCGCATTTGTAGAAAATGCAACCGTTTTGGTCGAAATCTTTTGTTATGGTCAAGCCGCCGGAACTGCATTCGTTTTCGGCCCTTGCGCGGGATTCCTGCGTGCCCGGGCAAATATTTTGCTGTTGTATGCATGATGCAATGCCGCATCCGTTCTCCTGCCTTATCACACCCTTGAGACCTGTAGATTCGCAGCTTTTGAGCGTTGCATCCGTCTGCTCGCGGGAAGGGCACTGGTCATACTTCTTGAACAGCTGGCCCTGAAGCTGTCCTCCCTGATCAAATTGGCAATAGAACATTTCGCATCCGTTTGGGGACTTAGAATATTGCGGCACTCCGCCGCCGTTCCTGCATGCATCTATGCCGTCTTTTGGCAACGGCGGGCAGGAAACCGCCCCCTCGCATACTACGCGGACAAAGCCTGTTTCATCGCGTTCTTCCCTGCACCCAGGCGGCGGGACCCTGTGCTCGGGTTGGCCTTGAGGAGGCCGGCCGTCAGGGGGAATATTTCCCTCCGGCGGGACATTTCCGTTTTCTCCCGGCAGAGGCATGTTTTCATCATGTCCGTCCGTTTTGTCGCGTGTTTCCCCGTCAGAACCATCCGGCATATCTCCAGTTTCGTCATGCTGCTTCTGGCCGGAATCGCCCAATATTTCGTCGTTCTCAGGCGTTTCTGCAGGCGGAGGTTCGGAATTCTCCGGAGCCGGATTGTCAACAGGTTGCGATGGTGGAGGCACCTGTTCATTGTTGCCTTGGTCGCTTTGAGCAAAAGAAGCGGAAAGAATTAATATGGAAGCGGCAAATAAGATAAATATGTTCTTTGTTATTGCGTTACGCATAAGAAGTTTAGATTCAATCCATATATATAATTATCGCAAGTGAGAACGATACCGTTAACTTTTTGGGTATAGCGTGGGGACGTTAATGAAATATAGTGAGAACATGAAAGCGGAATTGTTTGCCCTGTTGGGAATCGGTTTATTCCTCGTAGTGCTTGCGCTGCAGCAGGCTCAGCCTTTGTTCTCCGCGGAAATACCGAATCAGGGCTTCGTCGTGGTCAGCGTGTCAGTGAACAATAGTGATATGGCGCTTGAAGGGGACTGCAGGAGGCTTTCCATGACCGTGAGCGACCATCAGGCGCTCTCCATCGCAAGCGCGCTGGATGGAAAATATTATATAAGGCCCCTTACACACGACATCATGAACGACATATTTGACAATTACGGCATAGAGCTTGTCGCTGCGCATATAGACGCCTTTACTGACGGCGTCTATACCGCGAAGATTTACATAAACAAGGATTCCAAGATGCTTGAAGTGGATGCGAGGCCCACGGATGCCGTAGGCTTGGCATTAAGAATGGGCGTTCCTGTATACTTTAACAAGGAACTGCTTGACATAAACGGTGAGAAGACGTGCTGAAAAAATGGCAAAGCAGCGGCAAGTTCATGGCGGTAGCCGCGCTTATTCTAATTTTCGCAGCAGGGCTTGCCGGCGGATATTATTTTAATAACTATCAGAAGGGAAGCGTGCAGGCGGCTGTATACGTTCCTGCCGGGGACAGCCGGACCGTGGAGATGACGATAGCTGCCGTGGATTCTGAAGGGAATGGGGTTACAGGAAAGCTCACGACCACGGTCAGGCCGGCCGCCTCCGAAGGCTCGGGCCAAGTGCTTGTCAACGTGAACAACGTGCTCTCGCAGATTGACACGCAGGCTTCTGCCAGAGTTGCTGTGAAGGCCGCAGGCAGGTATACGGACAAGGACATAAGCGACTACGACGTGATATATTCCATGCAGGTAAACGCCCAGTCCATAGAAGGTCCCTCTGCCGGCGCGGCTATGGCCGTGTCCGCCCTTGCGGCGCTTGGCGAGAGCGTTATAGACCCGCACGTTTCAATAACCGGCGCGATAAAGGAGGACGGCACGATAGCCCCGGTGGGCGGCATTGAAGAGAAGCTCGCTGCTGCAAGAAAAGCCGGCATAACTACCTTTCTCGTGCCAGGGGGCCAGTCCACGCAGAATACTGCCGAAAGGTCAAAAGTCTGCACCATCAAAAGCGGCTACCAATACTGCAAGATAGCGTATACCGTAAAGAAAGTCAGCGTGAGCAACAGCAACGATGTCAAGGAAGTTTCCGACATCGGCGAGGCCCTGAGCTATTTCGTCAAGAGCTGATTCCTTTTTTCCGTATCGCCGCCTGCGCCGCAGCGAGGCGCGCCGCCGGAATCCTGTAGGGCGAGCAGGAAACGTAGTCTATTCCCAGCGAATTGAAGAATTCAATTGAAAACGGGTCGCCCCCGTGCTCGCCGCACACGCCTATCTTTAGCCCCTTTCTTTTCCCTTTCTCAATGGCAATCCGCATGAGCGCGCCTACGCCGTGCCTGTCTATGGTTGCGAAGGGATTCTCCTCAAGAATGCCGTCTTTGAAATACTTGGTGAAGAACTTCTTCTCGGCGTCGTCGCGGGAGAAGCCGTATGTCGCTTGAGTGAGGTCGTTCGTTCCGAACGAAAAGAACGCAGCGTGCTCGGCTATTCGCTCCGCAGTGATGCAGGCTCTGGGCAACTCTATCGTGGCGCCAACCGAGTAGTTCGCCCATCTTTTCTGTTTTGTCATGAAATCCTGCGCAGCATCGTCAATTATTTTCTTTACGTGCTCCATCTCCTTCCACGAGCTTATCATCGGAACCATGATTTCCGGGCTGGCGCCGGTTTCGAGTGCCGCGTCGATTATTGCCTTGGTCTGCATCCGGTATATTTCCGGAAAGACTATCCCGAGCCTGCATCCCCGCAGTCCCATCATGGGATTTTTTTCCCGGAGAGCAGAGACATTTTCCAATATCTTTTCTTCCTGTATTGTATCCTTGTCTTCTTTCCGGAGCGCTGCGATCTCTTGTGTCAGCTTGTCCGCATCCGGCAGGAATTCGTGCAGCGGCGGGTCAAGAAGCCTTACAGTAACCGGCAGGCCGTTCATGGCTTTGAACATCACGATAAAGTCCTGCTTCTGGAATTCCAGCATGGCGTCCAGTGCCCCGGTTTTGTCGTCGTCTATTATCATTCTTTGCATCATCGGCAGCCGCTCGCCGAAGAACATGTGTTCTGTCCGGCAAAGGCCGATGCCGCGCGCCCCAAGCTTCAGAGCTTTTTCCGCATCCTTCGGCGTGTCGGCGTTGGCAAGGACTTTCATGCTTGCGAACGAATCGCACCATGACAGCAGTGTTTCAAATTCATTGGATGCCGACGGCTCTTTCATGGGCACTTCACCGGCAAATATTTCCCCAGTAGAGCCGTCCACTGTGACCGTGTCGCCTTCCTTTAGAACGGCGGCACCGGCCGATACCGTGCCGGTTTCGTAATCCACGGACATGTCCGCGCCAATCACGCACGGCTTTCCCATGCCGCGCGCTATCACGACGGCGTGCGACGTTGCCCCGCCCGTGGCGGCAGCCATGCCTTGGCAAACCGCCATGGCAGGAATGTCGTCAGGCGATGTCTCCTTGCGGACGAGTATTATTTTTCTTCCGGTTGCCGCAAGCTCCGCCGCCTTCTTCGGATCAGTGGCTATTTCTCCCGATGCCGCTCCCGGTGCAGCTCCGGTTCCCCGTATTATCACGATTTTAGACGCAGTGGCGTCTATGGTTTTCCGGAGGAGCGCATCCGCTTCGTAAGGGTTCACCCTCATTATCGCCTCCTCCCGCGTTATGAATCCCTCTTCCGCCATCTCCACTGCAGCGCGCACCGCAGCCTGAACCGCCCTCTTCGCGGTTGCGGCTTCAAGCACGTAAAGCCTTCCTTTTTCCACCGTGAATTCCATATACTGCATGTCCCTGCAGCGCGATTCAAGGAGCGAGGCTATCGTTCCTAGTTCGGCATATGCAGAAAGGAAGCTTCTTTTCATTGACTCCAGCGGTTGAGGCGTTAGCCGCCCTGATACGAGGTCCTCGCCTTGCCTGCGGGAAATGAATTCGCCGTAGAGTTTTTTCTTGCCCGTCGACGGGTCCCGGGAGAAGCATACTCCGGTGCCCGATCCGGCAAGGTTGCCGTAGACCATTGCCTGCACCATGCAGGCCGTGCCCATGGCGTTGTCTATGGCGTTGTTTTTCCTGTAATCAACTGCTTTCTGCGAGTTCCACGACCGGAATATTCCCCTCACGCATTCAAGTATCTGCTCTTCCGGATCCTGCGGGAATCTGCGCTTCTCCTTTTCTATCGCTTTCTTGAACGCATCGCAATCCCGCTTCGCGCTGCCGCTCGGCAAAAACTTTTCAGGCGCCATGCCAAGTATCACGACCCCGAACGTCTTTATCAGCCGGGCGTAGGAGTCGTAAGCGAAATTATCCCCGCCTTCCCGTGCAAGGTTTTTCACGGTTTCGTCGTTGAGCCCTGCGTTCAGGATGCTCTCCATTATTCCGGGCATGGAAACCTTGGCTCCATATCTTACGGACACCGTCAGGGTTTCCCCGAGTTTCTTCCCGGCTAGGTCTTCAAGATAAGGCAGCCTCCCTTTTATCTGGGCTTCGCATTCCTCGGGCAAGTTTCCGGTGCGCAGAAAATAAGCGCATGCGTCGGTCGTCGCGACGAATCCCGGCGGCACGGGAATCCCCATGGCAGTCATCTCCGCAAGGTTGGCGCCCTTCTCGCCAAGAAGGGACGTCATGCGTTTCCCGCCTTCCTGCAGGGTATAAACGTACTTCATGGAGTAATAATGGCTTGCGTATTTAATAAGGAAACTGCGGTTATTGCACTAAGCGCAAAAGTCGTGGCATAATAGGGCATTGTTTCATACGTAGCCGATGGCTGGTAATGTTCCAGACCAAATGACGGAAATAACGAACTTTTAAAATTATGAGCCAAGAATACAAATGGTGTTGTCTTGACAGAGGATTTTACAGCAGAAGCCCTTGCAATTCGTGAGCATCTAAAAAGTTTTGAGAATCAAATATCTATCAGAGCAACAGGGCATAAAATTCTTATTCTCGGCGATTATGGTTACAATCTTTCATTGCTCGAAACTCTAAAAAGTAAAATAATTGGCGGCGGCTATTCGGCATTTCTTGTAAAAGATTTAAAACAAGGAATAGCCGTTTCAGATTTTGATGCAGCTTCCATACTTACAGGGCATTGTGATTTAATCCTTCTTATTGACGGGGAAAGTATCGGGACTGGCGTAGAATGCAGCCTAATAATGAACTCAAAAGAATTGCAAGAAAAAACGCTCTTTCTTACATCAAAGAATTTTGATGCCATGTGCGATATTCGTAATCCGTATTTTTATTATCCCATTTATGATTATCACGATACTACACAAACTGACATTATTAACAAGGCTTTGGGGATGGTAAAAAGAGAGTCATATAGAAGAGCTAAGATATATATTGCAGAACAGAAAAAGAAGGCTTAAAAGTTAGATAGTTAAGTATTGGTGGACATCATGGGAGAAGAATACATCAGATCATCGCATAACGGTTTAGAAAGAATCGATGCATTATTAAATGATTTTGATAGCATCCGAATAGTTCTTTATTTGGATAAATATAATCCAAATGTTTTGTTGTCACAACTTGAAGAAAATCTAAATATAGACAGAGCAACTATCGCCAAAAAAATGGATTTATTAATCAAAAATGAATTTGTTATAAATGATAAAGGAAAATTTAAATTAAGTAATTTCGGTAAAGTGACCGCAACAAATCTGAAGAGATTGGCTTAGGACAGGAAAATTAAAATACCAGCATAATGATTATGCCCCCAATTGCGCCTATTCCGCGCTTTCCGCGAGCCTCATGGCTCTTTTTTTCCTGTTATAGCTGACAGCGAACCTGTGCGCCTCGTTTCTTATTGAGCGTACAAGAAGCATCATGGCGGAGTTTTTTGGAAAACGAATGGGCATATTGTTCTCCGGCGTGAATATTTCCTCGTCTTTTTTGGCAATTGATATTATCGGTATTTTAAGGCCCAACTCCTTCAATGCGCCAAGCGCGGAGTTTAGCTGCCCGGGCCCGCCGTCTATGATTATAAGATCCGGCATGGCGTCATTCTGGTCCCGAAGCCTTCGGTATCTTCTGTGAACCACCTCTTTCATGGCCGCAAAGTCGTCGTTCTTCCCGCGGAAGCTCTTTATCTCGAATTTTCGGTACCCCCGCTTGTCCGTTGCGCCTTCTGCAAATCTCACCATCGAAGCGACGTTGTAGTCATATCCGAGATTTGAAATGTCGAAGCACTCGACAATTCTCGGCAATGACGGCAAATTCAGCTTCTCCTGCAGTTCAGCCAGCGCCTTGTTATCTATCCTCAGCGCGGCGTTCTTTTCTGCGATGCCCGCAAGGGCCAGATTTTCTTTTGTTTCCGGGAACAAAAGCCTTACGTTTCTTCCTGCCAATTTTTTAAAATATGATTCAAGCGTTTTATCATCCCAGAACTTCTTGTTGACTATTATCTCGTCGGGAAGTTCCTTATTCAGGTAGTATGTTTTTATGAAGTTCTCAAAGACTTCGGCGTCGGATTCTTCAAAATGGGGGGTTATCACGTACCCGGTTTTTCCCGAAATGACGCCGCGTTTTACGTAGAATACCTCAAAGACGAAGCGTTCCCCGTTCCTAATGCCGGCAATGACGTCCTGGTCTATCTTTTTAGCGGCGTCTATGTTGCGTTTTCCGCGTATCGCGTCAATCAACTCTATCTGGCGCCTCCTTTCCAAGGCAAGCTCGTATTTCATGGCTCGCGATGCCGCTTTGAGTTCTTCGTCAAGCTTTTTTTTCAATGGCGCCGTATTTCCGGAAAGAAATTCCGCGGCCTGATTTACCTGCGATAGGTATTCCTCGCGGTTCACCAGGCTGATGCACGGCGCTGTGCAGATTCCGATGTAATAATTAAGGCAGGCTTTTTTTGGCATATTTTTGCAGGCACGAAGCCGCAACGATTTGACAAGAAGCTCTATCGTCTCGTCTCTGAGCTTCGAATCAATATACGGGCCAAAATAAGTGCCGTCTTCCTTCGGATTTCGTGAGATAACAAGGCGGGGGAATTTCTCATTCGTTATTTTGATGTAGGCGTATGTCTTTGAATCCTTGAGCGAGATGTTATACTTCGGCCAGTGTTTTTTTATGAGTTGGTTTTCAAGAAGCAGGGCTTCCGCCTCGTTGTTGACGACTATGAACTCGGCATCGCTTATTTTGGCAACCAGCGCCCGGGTTTTCGCGTTCTTCTCGCCGGAAAAATAAGACAAGACACGCTTCCTCAGCATATTGGCTTTGCCTATGTAGATTATTTTTCCGGTCGAGTCCTTGAATAGGTAGACTCCCGGGCCCTCTGGAATATTTGTTATCATAATTATAATAAATCTGGCAGCATTCGCTTTAAAAACTGGCCGGTGTAGGACGCGGGTTCAAGGGTGACTTGTTCCGGGGTACCCTTTGCTATTATTCTCCCGCCGTCCCTTCCGCCTTCGGGCCCCATGTCTATCACGTAGTCGCATGATTTCACGACGTCAAGATTGTGCTCAATGACAAGCACGCTGCTACCCTTTTCAACCAGCCTGTTGAGGACCATTATCAATTTTTTTACGTCCTCAAAGTGCAGCCCGGTGGTGGGCTCGTCAAGTATATACACGGTGTCTCCGATCTTGTGCTTTGACAGTTCCCTTGTAATCTTTATTCGCTGCGCTTCCCCGCCGGAAAGCGTGTTGGAGCTTTGGCCGAGCTTTATGTATCCCAACCCGACATCGTACAACGTCTTTATTTTTCTGGATATGCCCGGATGATTTTCAAGGAATACCACGGCATCCTCAACGCTCATGTCAAGCACGTCCGCTATGTTCTTCTCCTTGTAGGTAACTCCAAGAGTTTCCTTGTTGTAGCGCTTGCCCTTGCAATCCTCGCACTGCACGTAGACGTCCGGCAGGAAGTTCATCTCGATTTTTATCGTCCCATCCCCCTTGCAGTTTTCGCAGCGGCCGCCTTTGACGTTAAACGAGAATCTGCCTTCCTTGTATCCTTTGGCGCGGGCTTCTTTTGTGGATGCGAAAATCTTCCTGATCTCGTCAAATATCTTGGTGTAAGTCGCAGGATTGGACCTTGGCGTTTTTCCTATCGGGTCCTGGTCTATGACTATGACATTTTCTACGGATTTTGGAATCTCTATGCCGGCGTTTGCGCCTGTTTTGTCGGCCGCCATGCCGGCATGCTTTTTCAATAATGGAACGAGCGTCTGGTTTATCAGGGTCGATTTTCCAGATCCCGAGACGCCCGTTATTCCGCAAAGCACGCCCGTTGGAAATGAAACGGATATATTTTTCAGGTTATTTTCCGAAGCGCCTTTCAGGATTATGAAGTCTTTTGGCACCCTTCTTTTTTTTGGCGTCTCTATCTTTGCGTGTCCTGCAAGGTATCGGCCGGTTATGCTGTTCTTGTCTTTTGCCATTTCATCGGGGGTCCCCTGCGAGGCGACGTGGCCCCCATGCACCCCGGCGCCGGGCCCCATGTCTATCACGTAATCCGCGGCCTTTATAGTGTCGTAATCGTGCTCAACGACTATGAGGGTATTGCCTATGTCCCTTAGCCTTTGAAGAGTTGCGATAAGCTTGTTGTTGTCCCTTTGGTGAAGGCCTATTGAAGGCTCGTCAAGTATGTAAAGAACTCCCATGAGGTTCGACCCTATCTGGGTTGCAAGTCGTATTCGCTGCGCTTCGCCGCCCGAAAGCGTCCGAGAGCTTCTAGAAAGCGACAGGTAGCCAAGGCCCACGTTCGTAAGAAAGCTGATCCTGTCGTTGATTTCCTTGAGTATCTGCTTTGATATGATCTTGTCTTTTTCCGAAAGGCCGCCCGCAAGCTGCGCGAAAAACTTGGCGCAACCATCAAGATCCATCTCGGTCGCATCAATTATGGATTTTCCCGCTATCTTGACCGAAAGCACGGTTTCTTTGAGCCGCTTTCCCTTGCATGCGCGGCACAGCTTTCCGGTCATGAACCTTTCAAGATCCTCTTTTCTCTCATCGGAATCCGTCTGCTTGTAGAGTCTTAACGTCTGGGGCACGATTCCTTCCCAGCCGTTTTCCATGTTCATGGAAGCGCCGTTGCTCCATCTGCCGTCTATTCGCTCTTTGCAGCCGAAAAGAAGCACGTCAAGCTGCTTTTTCGAAAACGCCGATATCGGGGTGAAGACGTCAAACCCGAATTTTTTGCCGACCGCGGCAATCTGCTGGCCACGCCATTGAAGATCCATTCTCCCATAAACTGCAACGGCGCCGTCAATTATGGACTTGCTTTTATCTGGAATCACGAGCTCCTGCGATATTTCCAGCGTTTCTCCGAGTCCGAGGCAGCCTTGGCACGCCCCGAAAGGCGAATTAAACGAGAACATCCGCGGCTCTAATTCCTGGAACAGGACTTTAGGATGATTGGGGCATGCGCCGAAGGTTGAATAAACGGTTTCGCCTGCGCCGCGTTCTATCTCCTTGTATGTCTTTTGCGCTTTGTTCGGATCAATGATTATCACGGTTCCCTTGCCAACGCGCACCGCCTGCTCAACGGCTTCGGATATTCTGGAACGGTTGTCGTCGCTGGCCTCCATCTTGTCCACCAGCGCTTCTATCCAATGCTTCTCATAGCGGGCCAATTTTGCCCCGGCCTTTATTTCATCAAGCCTGAATATCTCGCCGTCAACGCGCACGCGGCTGAATCCGTCCGATAGCAGGCCCCCGAATATTTTTTCGTGGGTTCCTTTGATGCCGCTTATGACAGGGGCAAGAATCAGAATCTCACTGCCTTTTTCGGAGATGACGAGATTTACTATGTTCTCCGCCGACTGCGGCCTGATTTGGGATTTGCATTTTGGGCAGTGTATGGCCCCTATGCGCGCAAACAGGAGCCTGAGATAGTCGTATATTTCAGTGACCGTTCCTACGGTTGATCTTGGGTTTTTTGATGTTGTTTTCTGCTCTATTGATATTGCAGGCGAGAGGCCCTCTATTGAGTCCATGTCCGGCTTGTTCATCAATCCCAGAAACTGGCGGGCATATGCAGAGAGCGACTCGACGTATCTGCGCTGCCCTTCGGCATATATTGTATCAAACGCCAAAGTGGACTTGCCCGAGCCCGACATGCCGGTTATTACGACAAGCTTGTTCCTCGGTATCTCCACGTTTATGTTCTTCAGGTTGTGCTCCCTTGCGCCTCTCACTACTATCTTGTCCAGCACATGATCAGTCCGTTGAATTCTTGAGTTCCTGCATTGCGTCCCGCAATTCTATTGCCCGCTCAAAATTAAGGCTTTCCGCGGCCGCCCTCATCTCGGCTTCCAGCTCTATTATTTTCCTGTCAATATCTATCCGCGCCATGTGCCTGAATCCTTTCACTTTGCCGGGCTTCGTTATGCCTTTGACTATCGTTGAAGGCGTTATGCCGTGTTCTTTGTTGTATGACTGCTGCATGCGCCTTCGCTCGTTCGTTATTTCCACTGCCTGCTTTATCGAATCGGTCATTTGGTCTGCAAAAAGTATCACGCAGCCGTTTATATTTCTTGCCGCCCTGCCTATCGTCTGGATCAGGCTTCGCTCATTTCTAAGGAACCCTTCTTTGTCGGCGTCCAGTATGCATACAAGGGAGACTTCCGGTATGTCTAATCCTTCCCGCAGAAGATTTATGCCCACAAGAACGTCAAATTCGCCCGACCTGAGTTGCCGTATTATCTCTATTCTGTCCAAGCTTTCAATCTCGGAATGCATATACCTGACCTTTATCCCTTCCTTCGCAAGATAATCGGTCAGGTCCTCTGCCATCCTTTTTGTCAGCGTTGTTATAAGAACCCTTTCGCCTTTTGCAACGGTCTTACGTATTTCGCTTATCATGTGGGGTATATGGCCCTGTATGGGCCTTACGGATACTTCCGGGTCAATCAGGCCTGTGGGCCGTATTATCAGGTTCACGACTTGTCCCGACGCCTGCAATTCGTAATCTCCCGGCGTTGCCGATACAAAGACCGCATGGCGGAAGTACTGTTCAAACTCCGGGAACTTGAGTGGCCGGTTGTCAAATGCGCATGGCAGCCTGAACCCAAAATCGACAAGATTTTTCTTGCGTGAATAGTCTCCTTTGTACATGGCGCGTGACTGGGGCAACGTCTGGTGGCTTTCGTCTATTATCAAAAGAAAGTCCTTTGGAAAATAATCAAGCAAAACGAACGGCGGCTGGCCTGCACGCCTGTTGTCGAAATATCTGGAATAGTTCTCAATGCCGCTGCAGTAGCCCACTTCTTTTATCATCTCCATGTCGTATTTCACCCGCTTCTCAAGCCTCTGTGCCTCAATGCCTGATAGCTCCGGCAGTCTCGCTGCAAGCTCTTGCTTAATCGCTTCTATGGCCGTTTCGTGCTTCTCTTCAGGCGTTGCGAACTGTTTTGCCGGGAAAATCGTCGCCGTTTCAAGAGCGTTTATCGCGCTTCCTGTTATGCCGTCCAGTTCAGAGATCTTCTCAATTGCGCTTCCAAACAGCTCTATTCGGGTTATGGTATTTGCATATGCCGGCATGACGTCTATTACGTCGCCCCTGGCGCGGAATTTTCCCGGTTCCAGGAACTGCTCGCTTCTTTCATACTGCATTTCTATCAATTTTCTTATGAGGTCGTTTCTTGAGATCCTGCCGTTTTTTAGAAGCGTCATGGAAAGTTTCTTGAAATCATCCGGATTGCCAAGGCCGTATATGCACGATATGGATGCGACAATTATGGTGTCCGCCCTTGAGAGCAGGGACGTTACGGCTTTTAGCCGCATCTTTTCTATTTGCTCGTTGATTGCAGCGTCCTTCTCTATATACAAGTCAGTCGTCGGCACATAGCTCTCCGGCTGGTAATAGTCATAATACGAGATAAAATATTCGACGCAGTTTTTTGGGAACATCTCCTTGAGTTCCGCATATAGCTGTGCCGCGAGCGTTTTGTTATGGGCGAGAATGAGCGCAGGCTTCTGGACTTTCTCTATGAGGTTGGCCACGACAAACGTCTTGCCGCTTCCCGTTATGCCAAGCAACGTCTGCATGGGATATTTTTCGTAGCCTTCGCAAAGCTTTCTTATGGCTTCCGGCTGCCCCCCTGCCGGCTTGAACGGGGAATGCAATTCAAATCTCATACAAGGAATTATATAATAAAATACAGTTAAATTTTAAAGTTTCTCAATAATGCCGGGCCAACCAGCGTCTTCAGAGGGGGGCGTTGCTTGTTATATCCTTCGCATTTCCCGCATTATCTCTTCGTCAAGGGCGGCGCTTTTCTTTTTTGTGAGCGTCGCTGCCATCATATCAAGCTCCTTTTCGTCGGTCTGCTTCCTCGGGTAGCTTATCACGACGGAATCGCCCGTATTCCTTGGGATGACGTGGAAATGCACGTGGCTGACTATCTGTCCCGCGGCCTTGCCGTTGTTCTGGACAACGTTCACTCCCTGGCATCCCGTCCTGTCTTTCACCATCGTTGCGACTTTCTTCACGGCAACGATGGCAGCCTTCAGGCTCTCATCGTCCGCGTCAAAAAGATTCTCCGCATGGATCTTCGGCACAACCAACGCATGCCCGGGATTCGCCGGATTTATGTCAAGAAACGCGACGCATGAGGCATCTTCATAAACCTTTTTGGAGGGAATCTTCCCTGCTATTATCCCGCAGAACAGGCAGTCCATCCTTATCTTTGGTAGGAAAATGATTTAAAAACAACTAAAAAATGACGGGCAGCACGAAGAAGATAGTGGCGAAGACGGACATCACCGTCATGGCAGTGAAGATGACGGCAAATGTAGATGAGTGATGAACTGCAACTTCCGTGCCGACGAGCACCATTGCGAGTGGCGCAACCGGCGCCAGCAGCAGGAGCAGGTAGACGTAGAATTCGGCGTAGGCGGCAATCACGTCGAAAGTCGGTAGGATGAAGTATGCGACATTGAAGAGCAGTACCGCAATGTAGAGCGTTGCGATCGCATAGAATTTCGGAGTAAGATTTTCATTCACTTGGCTTCACCAATGAATTTTTCAAAGTTGCTCCAGCGCGCCTTCTGGGAAGCGTAATAAATCACGTCCTGTATCAGTTTCATCGACGTCTTCGGGTACATCTCGTTAAGGAACGCAGAAGTCTCAAACATTATCGCGCTTCCGCCCGTTTTTTCGAGCATTTTTTTCACGTTTCCGTCGCCCCTCTTGCCGGTAAACGACTTCTGGTACGTTATGCGGAACTGCGTGGCTTCTATGCTTTCTTCCAGCATCTTTTCATATTTGGCCCAATTCAAGCTCTTTTCCATTTCAGCGGCATTCCTACCAAGTATCCTTGCGGCGTTGCTTATGTCCCTTTTGACATCATTCCTATAGGTTCCCTGCATGGCATTGAGGCTGAACTTCTTGAACCTGTAGCCTATGCTCCTTCTCAGCCAGTTGCCGGCCCAAGACACGGCATACGCTTTCATGTGATTTTTTACCCGCGCGAGCCTCTCTGCGTTCTTCTTGTTGGCTTTCTCCACGGCTTCCTTTACCACGCTTTCGTTGAACCACTTCCCGTCGTTTGTACAGACATCCAGTATCGACGGAAAATTCTTGAGGCGCATCGCTTGGGCGTGAATTATCACGTACAGCGGCATCTTCGGCGCAAGTGTCTCGGCCGCCATCCAGAAATGATTATGGACGTTTACTTTTTCCAAATATTCTTCCTGGTCTTGGGAATAGAAAGCATACTTTTTCTCAAAAAGCACCCGTTTCTTGTAATTATTCGCGGCCTTGAACATCTCAAGCGCCTCGTCCATATCAGCCGGTTTCCTGAAAAAATCCACGCCGTATCTGCCTGCGCGCGGAACCGTGCAGATGATGCCTAGGCTTCCCATGCGTTTCGTGAGCATGGCTGCGATAAATTCGCATCCCGCGTCGCCCCGCATGACAGGCGAAAGCGTCGTGGTGGAATGCGGGGCTATGAACACAGGGCCTACCTGGCTGTTCTTGAGAAGCACAAAGCCTTCCTTGTAATAAGCGCGCATAACGACCAAGTTATTTATTGGGCCACCAGCATAAATTCGTTATGCTCTCTTTCCGCTATATGCCCGGATTCAACGTCGTGGAAAGCGGAAAGCCCGGGCCGGTGTTCGTTGCGCCCCACTCCGCGCTCACCTACCGTTCTGCTGAACGCGAAGACGTGGGCGCCGAGAATGTCGCCTTTGCCGCCGTCCGGAAGATGGGAGGCTCCGCGATAATATCCGCGATCCCGCGCCACGGCGTCTTGGGCATAGACTACAACCGCGGCATTCCTGCGAAAGGCGTTCTGGTGAAGGACACGGGCTACATAAGAGGGAACGACAACTTGACTGCATATTACAAGAATTACGCGTGGGTCGCGGAAAACGCGAGCCAGAATGGTTACAAGACGAAGGTTTACAAACGCTTCTGGAAAACCGCTGCTCTGCTGGGCAGGCGGCAGAAACGGCCTTTTTTCGTGTTCTGCCACACACTCAGTTCGCGGATAAAGAACTTGCCCTCTGCGGTGGATTTCATAACCGGCAGGGGAAGCTGGCTGGACAAGAGAACCGTGGAGAAGGCCGTTGTCAGGCTAAATAAAAAATACGACTTCAAAAAATACAAAGGCGACTGGCGCGTGGACATGAAATTCCACGCCATGATGGAAAAAAAGCTGTTGGGAAAGCATTTTCCTTCGCTGAAAGCCTGCGTCGGCATACGCCGGGAGTGGATGCTTCAGGACATAAACAAGGCGAACACGATTCTGGGTAGGCGGCTTGACATAAACATGATGAGCTTCCCGCAATATTACCGTGCCATAGACGATGCCGTGAAAAAGTCCAGCGTCAAAATAACCGTGGAAAACGCCTATTTTGGCGACACTGCAAAGCCCGTCCCGGCGCTTCTGCGCAAAACGAACGGCATTGGCCTTGAAGTTGAGTCGCAGTCTTTCCTCAACGAGAACCACGCGGAAGAAGTTGTCAGCATCGTTGACGGCGTGGTGAAAGAGTTCAAAAATTAAAGCAGGTCTTTCAATCTTTTGAAGTCGCCAAGCTCGTAAGGATTTGCCATGAGTCCGGTTCCCGGTTCTATGATCATTCCCATGGTATCCAGATACCTGTTCACGTCAGTTAAATTCCCCTTTGCGTCTTGCGTCAATAGCCATGCGTCTCTTCCGTTTACAGATGCCTTGGCATAAAGTGGATAGCCAAGCGTAGAACGCGTCATTTCATCGTAGCGCGTCATGATCTCTATCTCGGCCATCTCTGGGAAACTGCCGTCTCCTCCCGCTATAGGCACGAAATCCTTGCCCGCTTTCACGGCCATGTAAGTTCCTGAATATTCCGGTCCGGCAAATCTTACAGGTTTCCCTTCCGCGTTCACAAAGACCTTTCTCCTGCCGCCAAGATAACCGTAGGCATCCAAAGCCAAACATTCCTTCTCAAAAGCCTGTAATCCCACCCCGTAAGTTCCGGTCTTCACGCCTTCCGTGTCGTGCATTCTGCGCAGTTGTTCTTCGTCCAGCAGCAATAGCCACGTTTCCATGGTTCCGGCGGAAGGTATTATCTTGGCCGGCACGGACCCGTATGCAGCGACAGAAGCCGTATAAACCGCGGAATAGTCAGGCGTGGAACCCTTCAGCACTACGGTGTCGATGTCAGGCAGTTCAAAGCCTTTTTTCAGTACGCCAAACTTGCGGGTTACAAGTTGCATAGGGTTCACGTTGGAGCCGTATGCAAGGGACGGTATCCTGTTTTCTATGGGGTATCTTCCTTGCGAATGCAGGTAATCGTCCAGCTTCTTTTCCTTCCCTTCGTATGTAATGAAACAGTTACCAAGATTTCGGAGATTCGTCTCATGAAGCAGGTACACTCTTGGCACCTTTTGGCCATCATGGCCTAAAAGATAATCGGAGGCAGGCCTCAGTCCTGGATATATGTTGGGATATTCAGCTGGGCCCCTGAAGTTGGAGGCTGGCCATGTTCTGCGATTGCCTTTCATTCGCATATTTTTCCCCAAACGTTTTTATGCGTTTACTGTTTTCCCGCCCACTCCCCGGCGCACTCGGCGAGGACCTGCGCCGCGACCTGATAGCGCAGCTTCGGCAGGTCCGGGTGCTCTTTCATGACACGGCCGGAGCGGTTGAATTCCGCGTGCACGCCGAATCTCTTGACGTCGTGCGTGTCATTGTATTCCTTGACGTGCCTGTAGAGGGTGTAGTTCTTGGTTCCGGTGAAAATTTTCTTGCTTATCTTCACCGTGATGTCAATCCTGACGTTCCTTTCTTTGAGCCTTTGTCTCAGTCGCTCCACGAATAACTTGCGGAACGCGAAGGCGTTCTTGTTGCCGCCTATGTAGCATCTGCCCGGGCCAAAGCCCAGAAGAACGTCCGTCTTGTGCCGCGAATGCATGCCGTGGTATGCCAGCACGAACTTGGGATTCAGGTCTTCAATCTTTCTGTGATAGAAATCAAAAACGTGCCTGAGGTTCCTGCCCGTGCTTATGGGAACGTCAAGTTCCTCGCCCTTCCATTTTTCGTCCGCCTCGGAGGGCGCTACGCGAAGCACGAGGTTCTGCGCGTCCGCCGGCCTTGACAGGTCTATCTGCGTTCTCAACAGTGTCGGGATTATGTAAGCCGACTGCGTGTACCAAGCGCCGAGCTTCGCCAGCGTTGCGGTGTTCGCATCGCCTATGCCAATGTATGCGCGGCCGCCATGGCGCGGCGATTTTATGCTTGCGGTTCTGGCGTGCTCGGCCACTATAAGAATCCCGTTGTCCGGATAATTTTTCAGGGTCTCAAATTCAATATAATGGTCGTTTTCAGCCTTCATGTTGCCCTGAAACAACGAAAGGTCCTTTTCAGTCTTGAGCAGGTTCAGCATAGCGTTTACCTTATGAGTTCCTCGACCGCCTTCAGGAAAGGCCCGGCAAGCCTGTCCTTCTTGGAAAGTACGGCTTCGTGCTTCACATGATCCATCATCAGCGCCGCGACGTTCGTGCCGGTGGCATGGGTTATGCCTTCAAAGTGCACGTTGACATTGGCCTCTATGACTAGGGGCCCCCTCTTGCTCTCTATTATGTCTATCCCGGCTATGCCAAGGCCAAGCGCCTTGGCGCTGCGTATGGCAAGTTTCGTCATTTCCTTATTGAGCTTTATCTTCTTGCCGGCCCCGCCTGCCCCTATGTTGGCGCGCCTTTCTCCTTTCTCGGCGATCCTTTTCATGGAAGCCGCCACCTCATGCCCGATCACAAGCGCGCGTATGTCTTCCCCGGGGTTGCCTACGAATTCCTCAAGCATTATCGGCTGTTTCATGCCTTCTATGGTATCCAGTATCGGCAGCGCCGAAGACTGGCTTTCTGCAAACATCACGCCCTTGCCCAAGGACCCCTGGAGCAGCTTGATGACAACAGGATACTTCATCGTCTTGAGCACGGGCTTCATTGCTTTTACAGTGGAACTGAGGTAGCTCAGCGGCGTCGGTATGCCGGCCTTCTCAAGCTTGAGCAATGTAAGGAATTTGTCATGCGTCACTATTATGGATTCCGGCGTGATAGGCATGTACGTCCTGCCTTCCAAGAGCTTGCATATCACGTAGCCGTAGTTCCTGTAAGTTCGCGGTATTCGGGGAAACACGATGTCGTAAGATGACAAAGGCGTGCCCTTGAGCGTAAGGGGCTCACCGTCCTGTATTCTTACGTCGGGTATCTGGATATAGCTGACCTTATCAAACCTTTTCTTTGCTTCTTCAAGAAGCCACAAGTCCTGAGGCTTCTTTTCCCTTGAGCCAAGTATGCATATCTTCATCGTTTCGCCCCGAAAATATCAAGTATGCGGCTGAATATGCCCTTGGGCGTGGCAGGCGTTCTTGCATTGGCCTTGGCATATTCAAGCAAAGGCGTGAACACATCCTTGCCTGACAGCCTTTCTATGGTGGCCATGGGCGGCGACAGCGAGAAGGACGCTACCGCATCGCCGGCAAACGTGACGAAGCCGTAGGCAGAGCCCATGCTTTTTGCGGCATGCACTGCCGCTTCCTTGATGCCTGTGCCTATGCCAGTTCCTCTCATCTTGCCCTTGATTATTTCAACCGATGAAACGATGTCGTTTCCTACCACAAAGCACCCTATGATCTTGTCGGAAACCGGCTTCCTTATAGTGATTGCTTGGCCGCTTTTTCTTAGCCGTATCATGGATTTCATGTGCCTTGAGTCTTCTATAAGCGATGATCGCTCGCCTATGGTCACGCGTATCGGGAACTGCAATTCCGGAAGTATCTGTTCTGCTGCGTTCTCGCTTATGGCATAATAAGTCCGGGGCAGTTCAAAGCCGGCCTGCCTGAGCTTCATTGAGCCCACAAGTTTCTTTTGGCATGCCAACAGCCCGTCAAGCCCGTAAGGAACGTAGGTCGACGAGTCTTCAAGTGCAGTTACAATGGAAAGGAAAAGATCGCTATGGCTTGCGGACGGGAAAGGCAGAACCGCGTCAAATTTGTCCATGTCCCATTCCCCGAAAACAAGCCTTGTTTTTCCTTCGCCGGTTTCTATCCTGAGATCGTCCGCATGCACATAGACGCACTCGTCGAAAATCCCTTCCGCCTTCCTGACAAACTGGGATTCCTCCTTTGGATCAGCGCCTATGATTGCAATTTTCATGTTTAATCAATCTTGCTGTTTTCTTATAAAAAGGCATTTGACAACTGTCGTTTGCCAAAACGCGTTTATATGGGGTCGGGAGAACCTCATACCCAAATTGGTATGAATCCACACAGGGGGAAACTGCGCCAAAATCATTGCTCTTGTCATTCATTTATGCGTAAACCGATTTAAAGCGCATCATACAATTAGTCCAATGCAAGCCAAAACTGCGGAGGCAATCGCCAAAAGGTTCGAGACATTACCGCGCCACCACATTGACACTGCCATATTTTTTGAATCCCAGAAAGGCACGAAGCTGGGCGACTTCTGCGCCAGCTATCTGAACAGGGTGGGCTACAAATACAGGGGAGAAATCGCACTTTCCGTCCTTGGTGAATTCCTGCTCGTCACACTCCGAGACATAACCCAGCCGGAGAATAGGGAGATGATGCTTAGGATTTTTGACCAAATACTACGGAAACGAAAAATCGATTTTGCAGTAGCAGGTCATGATGCCTATCAAACGGCATTGAAGGTCATGGAACTGGATCCGAGAATCGAAGGCACGGACGCATTGAACTATGCGGTGGCAGTAGAAAACAACGCGGACTCTTTCGTGACGCTTGACGAGAAACTTCTATGCCACAAAACGCTGGAGAAGGAATTCGGAGTAAAAATAATTCATCCGGTAAAATTATAGCCTGACTTCGTCTGCAATCTTCCTGCGTCTGGCTTCCTTTACGAGTTTGTCCAGCTCTGGGTCGTCGAAAAGTTTTCTTGTTGGTTTCATGTATAGATATAATGCTCTGAATATATAAATAACGATACATTAGTATCGTTCTGTATCTGTATAGATAATTTCATGTACAGATTATTGTGCGCCGAACAGCAGCAAAATGTGCTAAAAATTTGTGGGACTTGAACCCGAATGTATATGGGGTCGGGAGGATTTGAACCCCCATTAGCTGGTTTCTTCTAAATCATTGCCGCCTGCGCGGCTCTTAGCTCCAGAAGAGCTTGCATGGCATCTCTTTCAAGGGAAATGCCGTGACTGGAGCCAGCCATCCTACCTGGTTAGACTACAACCCCCGAAAGCCATATATGGAGTGAAATTTATAAAGCAGGATTCAAAGCC
>DATDTL010000065.1:0-3866 GCA_035290885.1 archaeon | reverse complement strand
GCTGAGCGCCCGGTTGCTCTTGAAGCTTTTTGCGCAGGAACACTTCAGCCGCTCCGCTTCCTTGGACGCGGCTATGCTCTCCTGCTTCGCCTTCTTCAGCTTGTTCTTGTCCAGCCAGTCCTTCTTGGTCGGGCAGGTTATGTCAAGGCACATCCTAAACGGCCTCCTGCCCTGAGTATATACCTGTATGATCGGCGTCTTGCATTCCTCGCACGTTTTCTCTATGTTCATTATCGTTCCCTCGCGGGGCAGCGGGAAGCCCGTGCGGCATCCGTTCTTGTAGCCTGTGCAGCCGACAAAGCGCTTGCCTGTCCTCCATAACTTGTGGACTTTCAGCGTGCCGCCGCATTCCTTGCACGTGCCAAGGATGGACTGCTTATCCTGCATCGCAATGACGGCCTTCGTAAGCTCGTCGCCTATCTTCATCTCCTTCTTCTTGAAGTCCGCAGATATCTTGACGAGTTCCTTCCGTGCTTCCTCCAACACATGATCACGCTTCTCCTTGCCAAGCTCTATGTTTTCGGCCATCTCGTCAAACATGCCGGTGAGCTTCTCCGAAACGACGTCAGGCACGTTCTTCTCGAGTATGTCTGAAAGCTGCTGCCCAAGCTCGGTGACCTCTATGCTCTTGCCTATGACGTAGCCCCGGTTGTAAAGTATCTGCAGTATCTGCGCCCTTGTGGCTTTCGTGCCAAGGTTCTTCTCCTCCATTTCCTTGAGAACCGAGCCCTGAGAATACCTGGCAGGAGGCTGCGTTTCCTTTGCACTCATCTCCGGCGCCGCTATTTCCACGGACTCGCCTTTCTTCACGTCCGGCAGCGCCTGATCATCGCGCTGGGCGTACTTGCCGTATAATGAAATCCAGCCCTTCTCTATCGTCTTCTTGCCGTGAAGCAGGAACTCCTCTCCGTTCACGTCAAGCGTTATCTTCTGGCTCTCCCGTTTTGCCGGCTCGCCGAAGCACGCCATGAACCTTCTCACAAGAAGGTCGTAGACTTTCTTCTGCTTGTCCCCGGCCCTTGACGGAATCTCGCCTGTGGGATATATTGCCGGATGCGCCGTGTCCGTGCGCCCGCCTTCCTGCGGCTTGAGCTCCTTCTTCAGCAGCGCTTCCGCGCCCTTGGAGTATTCCTTCTGTTTGCCAAGGGCGGTGATAATTTTCTTGTAATTTATGTCAGGCGGCAGCTTCTCGGACGACGTTCTCGGATACGAGATGTATCCGGCCTGATAAAGCGTTTCTGCGATGTTCAATCCCTGCTGCGGCGAATAGCCAAAATACCTGTATATGTCGCCAAGGAACGACGTGGTGTTATAGGGCTTCGGCGGCGCCTGCGTCATGAGCTTCTTTTCCACGTCCTTTATCAGGGCGCTCTTTGCCGTTGCCTTCTTCATCACGCCTTCGGCCTTGCCCTTCACCCATATCTTGTCTTCAGTATACTCTGCAAGAAGCGTTTCCTTGCCTATCTTGACCTTGAGCTGTATCAGCCAGAAAGGCTTTGACTTGAATGCCTTTATCGTTTTTTCGTGCGCCGCCAGAAGATGCAGCGTTGGTCCCTGTACGCGACCCGTTGAAAGAATCCTAAACCGCTTCGCGCTTTTCTTTATGGCGTTCGTGAGCGCCCTTGTGAGATTTATCCCGTAATACCAGTCAAGATAATGCCGCGCCATGCCTGCCTCTATCAAGTTCCTGTTCAGGTGTTTCTCGGCGTGAAGATAGCTGTCTACAAGCTCGGTCTTCGTCATCGTTGAGAACTTCATGCGCGCGGCGTCCTTCCTGCCAAGCATCAGATTCAGTATGTTAAAGCCTATTACCTCGCCTTCGTCGTCGTAGTCCGTCGCTATGATTACGTCGCCCGCCTCTGCCGCCAGCTTCTCTATGTTCCTGAAGTAAGGCTCGGAGAATGCAGCGGCCTGGCTTGCCTTGAACGAAGGCACCCATTCCACGTCAAAATTCGGGTATTCCCAGCCCTTGCCGACTTGTTTTAATGTAAATAAATGGCCGACCGCAGGCACCGTCACGAACTTTTTGCCGTCCCTCTCAAACTCGTACCATACTGCCTTGCTGCCTTCTTCAAACATTTTTTTCGGCTTGCCCTCGGACAGGGCTTCGGCAATGCTTTTTGACGCAGTCGGTTTTTCGCAAATGATCAGAGTATGCCCCATATGCTTCAAAATGTAATAATATAGTCTGTATATTTAAAGATTGAACATATAACCGAAAAATATTCTAACTGGCTTCATATATCTTAATGCTGTTATAACGGGTTCTCGCATTGTTGATGCGTCTAAAGCCATGACTATCGAAGCGGCCTAACCAATCATCTGGAGATCCGCATCCGATAACTACCCCGCCTATAGCAAGATGCTTGTGTATTTGCCCATATACATGGATCATATACTCCCAGCCTGCTTCATCGGGTTTTATTATGGCATCATCTATTCCATTGAACAGGAAGTTCGCTCTTTCTGTCCTCGGAAGACCTTCAAGAAACGTCAGCATATCTTTATCATATATTTCCCATCGCGGATATGTTTCCATTGGCATCTCTTCCTTGAATTCCCTGATTTTTACGCCGTAAGAAGCATTCGACCAAGCGTTGATGTCAGTTCCCTTATAACACGTTGCACCCGATACGGAAGCCAACCGGAACATTCTTTTGACAGAATTCGGAGAGCCGCAGGCCAAATCTATGACGGGGTTCCCTCTTAATTTATCCGCTACTAAACCCCCCATTTCGTTTAGACTATACCCATCCATTTTACTTCCATACTCATGGGGGTTGGCAAGTCCCTCTTCCAGATTCTCGGCATACTCGGCCTGCGTCATAAGATTAAAATGGGGCTTTGCAGGCTTTCTTCTTTTAAATAATGGCGCCATAAAGTAGCGTATGTAAAAATGTATTTAAAGGTTTAATTACTATTAAATAATAAATTATTTCTTCTTCATCGCGGCAAACCCGCAATACGGCTGCAGGACTTTTGGTATTGCAACCGATCCGTCTGCCTGCTGGAACTGTTCAAGTATTGCAACCATGACGCGGCTCGTTGCCGCGGCGGTGTTGTTCAGCGTGTGCACGAATCCCTTCACGAGCATGCCTTCCTTCTCCTTGTAGCGGATTCCAAGCCTGCGAGCTTGGTAATCCGTGCAATTGGAATTCGAGCCGATCTCGCGGTAATTCCCGTCTGCCATGAGAAATTCAATGTCATATTTCTTCGCCGCTATGCTCCCTATGTCGCCGGTGCATACGTTGACAACGCGGAACTTTATGCCGAGGCTTTCCAGCAACTCCTCCGAATTCTTCTGGAGTTCCTCATGAAGTTTCCACGAATCTTCAGGCCTGCAAAATACGAACTGCTCAACTTTGTTGAACTGGTGAACGCGGAATATTCCCTTGGTATATTTGCCGTGCGCGCCTATCTCCTTGCGAAAGCACGGCGAAACGCCTGCAAATTTCATGGGCATATCTTTCTCAATCACTATCTCATCAGCAAGCATCGCGCCTATAGGATGCTCGGACGTTGCAATCATGTACAGGTCTTCATTTTCTATCTTGTACATCACGCTCTCAAAGTCTTCAAGGGATACAACTCCTTCGTAAGCTTTCCTTCTCATCATGAAAGGCGGCTCTATGAGTTTCAGCCCCCGCTTTCTGAGAAAATCGACCGTATACCGGACTATTGCCATGTCAAGTATGGCAAGCTCTTCCTTAAGATAAAAGAATCCGGTACCGGAAACCTTTGACGCCCGCTCCTCGTCTATCAGTCCCAGCGCAAGCGCGATTTCCAGATGGTTCTTGGGCTTGAACGTGAAACCAAGCGTGCCGCCGGCCGTCTTGACGACCGCATTGTCCGTATCGTCTTTTCCT
>DATDTL010000064.1:0-4144 GCA_035290885.1 archaeon | reverse complement strand
AATAGAAGATTAACCTATTTAAGCCGGCTCGGCTTAATAATTGGTATTCAGGTGTATTGATGAGAAACGCAGGAATCGTCTTATTGGCATTTATGGTTTTCGCTTCGGGGTGCGTGGGCACGTCCCGTCCCGTAAAAGTTTCGGCAAGCGACGGGCTTCAGATAGACGATTTCTCGGCTGACGTTAACGATGTTTTCTCCAGCGAGACTGTGAGGCTTAGCCTCGAAGTTGAGAACGTCGGCGGCACCACGGCAAGAGGAGTGAAGGCCAAGCTCTTTGGCGGCGCCAGCGGCTGGGGAGACGGCAGCGTGGAGAAAACCGTGGGGAGGAACAATCCTTCAGGCACGAACGTCCTTGACCCGCCGATTATTGATACTAACATACCCGGCGATTTCAACAAGGTAGTATGGTCAGTCAAGTCTCCTTCGCTTGAGCAGGGGCTGGTGCAGACTTATGACATGGGCGTTCGTGTTCGGTACAGCTACTCCACGACCTCAGTGACGCCCATTGACGTGATAAGCTACGATGAGTTTGACAGGCAGAGGAAGACCAACTCGTTCAGCCCGTCCCCGATACAATCCAAGAATTCCAACGCCCCCATAAAAGTGGAAGTGACCGGCAGCGCTCCTCTAAGGGCAGGCGGCGATGCCAAGGTTTCCGAGCCCGTGACGCTCACGTTGACTAACGTTGGCGACGGGATAGTTTTCAGGCGGGACGATAATGCTTATCCTGCCAGCGCTACGCTGGGCAAGGTTTCCGTGAACATAGCGTCAGGCACCCCGAGTGCAACGCTCAAGTGCGACTTGGACGGCATGGGCAACTTTGCAACTTCAGGCGAAGCCACCATGGGAAGGGGCCTTGAAACCGCAAGGATTCCGTGCACCTTTGAGATGACCGGCGTGCAGACAGGCCTGCCCAAGGAAACTATTCAGGTCAGCGTGACAGCCCAATATTCTTACACCATAGACAAGATTATCCCAATCAAAGTGACATCCAACGCCGGCGCGCCTGCGCTCCCGTCCGGCTCAGGAGGAGGAGCGACTACGACGACAGTGTCGGGCGGGGCGACCACTACAACGGTTCCTGACTCAACAGGGCCTGTAATGGGTGACATAGTGCCGATATTTGCAGCAAAAGGCGCTAAGGGAGAGCCTCAGCAATATTTAATTCGGGACGTGTCTGACCCGGAGAGCGGGATACAAAAATGCACCGTTCGGACGGATATAGACTCACGAGAGGTTGAAATGCTAAAGCAGGGCAAGGGCGACTGCCGTGGCACGAATGCCGGTTCTAAGTGCGAGTTCACGGCAACTGAGGCTTTCAGGGACACGAGCGATGCGCGCGTAGCTACGGGCGGCAATCATCAACTGACCGTTACTTGCACGAACAATGCCGCAATGGGCAACATAAAGACGCAAATCGTGGCGCAGCCAGACGAGTTGAACGAGCCGGCCGGAGCTGATGCGACCCCGCCCAATTTCGCGCAAATGGTTACAGACAGTGCGGTAATCGGCGTATCAACGAGCCTTATGGCAATCAACATACAGGACGAGCAGAGCGGAGTACAATCATGTGCCCTCTACACGCAGGGCGGCCTCACCAAAATAGATGACTTCACAATACAAGGTCCTGTACCCTGCCAGAAGTATGCATGCAGCGGCGTGATTTTCAGTCACACATTCAAAGACACAGAAGTGTCCCCGAACACGAATCCGGGCTATCAAATAATATGCACTAACAGGGCGGGAATAGCCAACACGGTTTCGGGAACCCCAGCGTCAAATATTTTCATGAGCGCTCCTTAATTAAAGAAATTTCTTGAGCCCCGCAGTCGCCTTTTCCTCTTCAATGACAGGCTTCCCGTAAACTCCGTCGTATCCGGGTGTGACTTTTATCTTGCCTGCGCGGTTCTTTATTATGATGTTTGCGAGGTTTTCATTTGTGGCCTTCTGCAATTCTTCTTTCGGCGCGTTTAGGAGGATGTTCATCTCGTTGCCGAACCTGCTTATCAGAAGCTCGTAAAGCGCCCGAACCTTCTTGCTCAGGGGGGCTTGGCTTACCGAAAGGCCCACAACTTCAGTCAGCGGCAGCAGCGTCTTGAAGCCCGGCGCCCCGCGCGGCACGAAGCCGTGCGGCCTGTCAGGGCTTGCCAGCTGCTCCACGCGGTTCAGAACGCCGATAGTCAGGGGCTTGCCGCACTTCGGGCATATGCCCCTATGCGCTGCCGTTTCTTTTGGCTCCATGGAAACCCCGCAATCGCGATGGCCGTCAAGATGATATTTCCCGTAGTCCGGCGCGACCTCCACGGTATACGAGAGCCCCTCGCGCGTGCGTATCGCGTTCAGCAGGTGGCTGTAGTCGGTTTTCTTGAGCTCCATCGCATTTGCTTCCCTGCCTAGTCGATAAGGATGCGGCGAATGCGAGTCGCTGTTTGACAGGAGCGTTATATTATCAAGGAACGGGCAGCGCCAGTTCATTAACGGATCACTTGAAAGGCCAGTTTCTATGGCATGTATGTATTTCGCCTTGTCTTGAAAGCACGCCTCCAGCGAATCAAAGCCGCTCATGGAGCCGAACACGCCGTACCATGGCGTCCAACAATGCGCCGGGATTATCTCTATGTCCTTTGATATGGACATGAGGTTCTCGGCCAGTTCTATAGACGAGAACCCGAATATCGGGCGGCCGTCGTAGTCCAGCCGGCCGCGTGACGCAAGGAATTCGCTTATCTGCGCCACGGCCTCAAAATCAGGCGCAAGAAGCATATGATGTATTCTCCTGCCTTTCCCGTCCTGCGTGTACACAAGCGATATCTCGTTGCTCAAAACGAAGTTCATGCCGTTGTACTGGTACATGCCATCGCCCGAACCAACAAGCTTGGCCTTCAGTTCCTTGAACCACAGAGGGTGGGAGAAGTCGCCGGTGCCAAGAATCTGGAGGCCTTTTTCCCTGCCTTTCTGTGCGAGCACTTCCAGTGTCATGTTCTTCGAGACCGCGCGGGAATAGGGCGAATGGATGTGAAGGTCAGCGAATTGCATGATGGATTTTTCTCTGCAATTTTTAAATACGCTCCATTTATCTAATGATATGCTCCTTGGCCGAAGCGAGATTCTTTCGTGGATGGCAAAAGGCCTTTTAGTTCAAGATACGATAGACCAAGAAAAACAGGTGCAGTCCTGCGGCGTAGACCTAACTGTAGGCAAGGTCTTCACCCTTGAAGGCAAGGGCGTGCTGGACTTCACTAACGAGAAGCGCAAGCTGCCGGAATACAGGGAACTTGCCGGCGACAACGGCGTCTGGCATCTTTCCCCTGGCACGTATCATTTCGCAATGAACGAGAAAATCGTGCTTCCGAAGAACATAGCCGGCCTGCTCCTTCCGCGCTCCTCGGCATTGACATGCGGCCTTGAAGTGCATACCGCGGTATGGGATCCGGGCTACGAAGGCAGGAGCTTCATCCACGTGAGCCTTGTTCGCGACGTTGAGATACACAAGAACGCCAAGGTCGCGCAGATGATATTCTTTGACCTTGGCAAGGAAACTGCAGCATATAGCGGCATATACAAGAACGAGGACATAATAAAATTCGCGAAACGGGGCGCTCAGGATGAAGGGAAAGAAAACACGCTTTGCGAATAAGCCCGGAATGATTGAAGTACGAGCCGGCAGGATAGCCTTTCGTGTAAAGGATTGCCGTTCCCTGTGGATGGCCGGAAAAGGGCTGATGTTTGATAATTTAAATCACGACGGCGCGCTCATAGGCGGAAATTCCGTATGGATGCCGTTCGTGAAAAAGCCGCTTTATCTTGTTTTTCTTGACAAAACCCTCGCAGTCACGTCAATCCAGTACGCCGTTCCGATGGCGCTTGCGCCTAAAACATGGAAAATTTACTCTGATGCGCAGGCAAAGTGCTGCCTTGAGCTTGTGAAGAAGCCTTCCGTGGCCGCAGGGATGCAGATTAAAATATTGCCGTAGAAGTCTTATGGTGTGCTCAATTCGGATATATTGACGCACAACGGGCCCGTGGTCTAGCGGCTATCTGCAAAGGCGAGTCTTTGAAGATTCTGCCGCTAACGCAGACCGCGAATGACGCATCCTTGACGTGGATGAAGCCAGCGGTTCAAATCCGCTCGGGCCCATCAA
>DATDTL010000063.1:0-23293 GCA_035290885.1 archaeon | reverse complement strand
CCAAGGAAGCGGAGCGGCTGAAGTGTTCCTGCGCAAAAAGCTTCAAGAGCAACCGGGCGCTCAGCATGCACAAGAAGAAGGAGGGGCACGAATGAAGTACCCCGCATTGCTGATAATTTGCGTGCTTGCCGCAGGATGCGTCCAAGCGAATCTTGAGTACAATGGATACAACGTCGCGAAATACGGCCATAATAGCATAGCTATTATGGGAGACAAAGTCGTATATTTCAACCCTTCAAACATGCCTGATGCGCCTGCAGCCGATTACATATTCTTCAGCTACGACGATTGCGACAAGTCGGCTGCCGAACAATTGAATGGCAATGAGACGCGCATCATAGGCCCGTTAAATTGCGTGGTGGGCATGAAAGGGGGCGTCTATTCCATGGAGGCCAACGAGAGAATGACGTTCGGCTTCGGCGAGACAACAATAGAATCGTTTCCTGCGATGAAGGACGAAAAGCAGGGAAACGGGTATCTTGTCACGTTTGACGGGATGAGCTTTTATTATAACGACGGCGACAGGGTTAGGGCGGTTAATTCAAGCGTTGACATCGCATTTCTCACTTACGGTGGCGCGGCGAATACCATAAGCCCGAAGATAGCGGTTCCCTTGGACGATAGCGCAGAATTCGAGTCCCTGCTCAAAGGCACGGGCATAGAAGTCCGGATAATCTAATTTTAATAATCTTTTGACGATAAGGATTTCATGTGGGACAGGAAAAGCCTCATATCCGTGGATCAGCTTTCGCGTTCAGATATTGAAAAAATACTTTCCGTTGCGGATTCTTTGTCGGGCGGGCCGAGCGACGCGTGCAAGGGCAAAATACTTGCTAACATATTCTTCGAGCCTTCAACGAGGACGGAAAAAAGCTTTCAGGCGGCGATGTACCGCCTCGGCGGGCAGGTCATAGCGCACAAGGACTCAGGCTCTTCGCGCGAGAAGGGCGAGACCAAGGAAGACACCATAAGGGTGCTTTCTGGCTATGCGGACATTGCAGTGATACGCGACGACGAAGAAGGGAAAATGGCGCGCTATGCCGCGTTGGCTGGCGTGTCTGTGATCAATGCAGGCGATGGCTCCAACGAGCACCCGACGCAAACGCTTCTTGACGCGTTCACCATACTGAAGGAGCGTGGCAGGCTGGACAACCTGAAAATAGCGTTTGTTGGCGACCTGAAATATTCGAGAACGATACACAGCCTGATGAAAACGCTATCAAAATTCTCGGGCAACAGGCTCTACGGCATATATCCCGGGCCGCTCTCGCTTCCGGAAAGCATGAAGCCCCTTGTGCAGTCGCTCCATAGCGTGGATGAGATGAAGCAGGCCCTGAAGGAAATGCAGCCCGATGTCATTTATTCGAATCGTGTGCAGGAAGAGCGGCTTCACGGCGAAAAGGCTAACTATCTGATAGACAAGAGCATACTGGAAGCGATTCCCGAAGATTGCATATTAATGAATCCCCTGCCTAGAGCAGGCGAACTGAGCGTGGAAATAGATTCCGACAAGAGAGTAATACCTTTCAAGCAGGCGAAGAACGGCATACCGGTAAGAATTGCGCTGCTGTCAATGATGTTCAGAAGCCGATAAGAAACTTGAACAGCAGCCCGAGGAGCATGGCACTGCCGCCTATGAGCGTTATCACGCCCATTATCAGAAAAGCATTCATGTATTCGTGCATGTTATATCGTATATAACTAATTTAGAAAAATATTAATCATAATGCGTGTAGAAACTTTGAGTGTTCTTAAATTATTCCCAGCAGCTTCACTTCTTTCAGCTTGTCTTCCTTGATTTCAAATTCAATGCTCTTGCCTTCGGCGACGGAGCGGTGCTTGCGGACGATGGCGAGACGGTGGCCGGCGGCTTCGGTTTTCTTTATCTCAATGAGCGCCTTTGACCAGTATTTGCTTATCGTGCGCGACGTCATCTCAATTTTCTCTCCTTCCTTGCCCTCGCCGCGAATGCCGTAGACGTGGTTCGTAACTATGACGGGAATTTTCATCGTCCTTGCGATTCGCGACAGCACGGAATACTGCGTTGCGAGCTGCCTGTTGATAGCCTGGAAATTCTGGTCGTCAAGCTCCAGCCTGTAAAGCGAGACGATGGAGTCCACGACTATGAGGCCGATGCCCTTCTTCTCCATGCCTTTATCGAGGCGCAGAATCTCGGCGTGCTGCTGTTTCCACGAAGTGGGTTCTACGAAAGATATGCTTTTCAGCAGCTCTTCGGTGCCGCCAAGCTGGAAGTATCTGTCAAGGGAGAATGAGCCTTCGGTGTCGATATATACGACGTGCTTGCCGTCCTTTGCCGCCTGTATCGCGGCGCATATTGCAACGTTCGTCTTGCCGACGCCTGCCGGGCCGTAGAAGTTCGTTATGGCATCATCCTCCACCCCGCCGTCCAGAATCTTGTCAAGCGGAGTGTTTGTTGGGATCTTCATGGTAATTCTATCAGACGAAAGGATAAAACAGCGGCGTATAATTGGCATTCTTTGCTATCCCAACCATTTAAATAATTTAGCATTACATATAACACTAAATGGCGTTGAGGATAGAAATCCGGAAGAGCAGTGGCGAGTGCGTGATAATAAGCTTCCACACGAACCCGGAGCGCTTCTCCTCGGACTACGAGCGGATAGCGTTCTTCCGCAAGTTGCACGGATGGAAGCAGACAGTGCCGAGGAATGGTAAGAACTACGAGTACCGGAGGACGGGGCTGCTTGACAGCGTGCCGCACGAGAAAATAGCGGATTCCGTGTTCCTTGTAGCCAAGGAACACATGAGAATAATTGAGGAGTTTTTCCGTGAATGGGAGGAGAAGGTGGATTACGACATAATGGATGTCGTACTGAAGGCAAGAAGGCGCGGCCATGGCATCCGGTCAATTATATAAATCTGGGAGGGAATGATAATTATGGAAGAAGCTGTTCTTAACGTGGGCGAGCTGACGGAAAGGGCGGATTTTGGCCGGGGCATCATACGGCTTTCCGCCAAGGAGATGAAGAGGCTCAGCGTAAACGAGGGCGACGTCGTAGAGGTTGAAGGCAAGAGAAAGACAGGCGCCATAGCGGTGCGGGCATATCCCGCGGACGTGGGGCTTGACATAATAAGAATGGATGGCCTTGAAAGGAGGAACTGCGCCGCGGGCATAGGCGAATCCGTGAAGATCAGAAAGTCCGAGGCAAAGGAGGCCAAGAGCGTCACCATAGCGCCGGCAAGGAAAGGCATCATAATTCACATGGGCGGGAACCTGCTCAAGCAGAACCTGATGATGAGGCCCGTGCTTACCGGCGACATCATAATACCGAACCCGGTCGTGCAGGACAGGAGGTCGCAAAACTCCCTGTTTGAGCAGTTCTTCGGCATGGATTTCGGGGATTTCATGTTCACTCCGTTCGGTGACGAGAAGTTTGTGGTCATTAGTAGCGAGCCAAAAGGCATAGTGAGGATAACGAGGGCCACGGACGTTGAACTGCTGCCGCAGGCCACGGCTCCGGTAGAGGAGGGGAAGATACCGGAAGTCACGTACGAGGACATGGGTGGCCTGCACGAGGAAGTGAAGAAAGTGCGGGAGATGATAGAGCTTCCCCTAAAGCATCCGGAGCTCTTTGAGCGTCTCGGAATAGAACCGCCGAAGGGCATACTGCTGCACGGTCCGCCAGGAACCGGCAAGACGCTGCTTGCAAAAGCAGTAGCTAACGAGAGCGGCGCAAAGTTCTTCGTGATAAACGGACCTGAGGTAATGAGCAAGTTCTACGGCGAATCGGAAGAGAACATACGCAAAGTTTTCGAGCAGGCCGAGAAGAATGCGCCGAGCATAATCTTTATTGACGAAATAGATGCCATAGCGCCGAAGCGCGAGGAAGTGCGCGGGGAAGTTGAGAAGCGCGTGGTTTCCCAGATGCTTACGCTGATGGACGGGCTGAAATCACGGGGCAAGATAATCGTCATAGGCGCAACGAACATACCGAACGCGCTGGATCCGGCCCTGCGAAGGCCGGGACGGTTTGACAGGGAAATAGAGATAGGCATTCCGAACAAGGAAGGAAGAAGGGAAATCTTGCAGATACATACAAGGGGCATGCCGCTTTCAAAAGACGTGAACGTGGAAAACATAGCCGGGATAACCCACGGCTACGTAGGCGCGGACATACAGGCGCTCTGCAAGGAGGCTGCAATGCATGCCCTGAGGCGCGTGCTGCCGGACATCACATCAATAAAGGAAGACAAGCCCATAGACCCCGAGATAATAAAGAAGCTTACAGTGACGGACGAGGATTTCAATTACGCCCTGAAGATGGTCGGGCCGTCCGCGATGCGCGAGGTGCTCATAGAGGCGCCGAACGTGAAGTGGACGGACATAGGAGGACTTGATCAGGTGAAGCAGTCGCTCATGGAAGTTGTGGAATGGCCGCTGAAATACGCGGATTCGTTCAAGAGGCTCGGGATAAAGCCGCCTGCCGGCATACTGCTTTACGGTCCGCCGGGCTGCGGCAAGACGCTGCTTGCCAAGGCCGTGGCCACGGAGAGCGGGGCGAACTTTATTTCCATAAAAGGCCCGGAGCTGCTTTCCATGTTTGTCGGGGAATCTGAGAGGCACATACGCGACGTGTTCCGCCGTGCAAAGCAGGTTTCGCCGAGCGTGATATTCTTTGACGAGATAGACGCCCTTGTGCCGAGGCGCGGCTCGGGTGGGGACTCGCAGGTCACCGAGCGCGTGGTGTCGCAGTTGCTCACGGAGATATCAGGCCTTGAGGACCTGCACGACGTGGTCGTGCTCGCGGCCACGAACAGGCCGGACATAGTGGATCCGGCGCTGCTGAGGCCGGGACGATTTGACAGGCAGATACTCGTGCCGACGCCTGAGGAGAAGGCAAGGCTTCAGGTGCTGAAAGTCCACACCGGGAATATGCCGCTCTCCAAGGATGTGAGCCTTGAGAAGCTCGCGAAAGAGACAGAAGGGTTCTCGGGCGCGGATCTGGAGGCCTATGTAAGGGAAGCTGCGATGAACGCCATGCGCAAGGACATAAATTCCAAGGAAGTCTCAAAGAAAGACTTTGAAGCCGTGTTCAAGGAGATGAGGCCTTCTGTCAGCGAGGACATGAACAAATATTACGAGAGCACCCTGAAGAAGAGGAAGCAGCAGAAGATGGAAGAGGACGTAATTTATACGGGATGATTCCCCTAAACACCATCCAAATCAAGCCATGCCCGAAGACAACGGTGAAAAAATTCAGAAAGAACGAGCCTGAAATTCCAGCTTTTTAACCCGCGCATCGAAAGCCACCCGCTTAAGCCGGCGAAACCGCCGTCGCGAAAACACGAAGATTCAGCGTGGCAATGATATACTCATTTGAATCATCCCCACGCGTTTACGACGAGAAGGAAACCCAAAGGATTCTGCCAGCCAAAATAGAAAGCTTTTCAGTATTTCCTTCTGTTTTCGGAACGCCCGCCACTTCAGTGACACGGGATTATTTACTTATGATACTCCTTCCAGACTTCAACAAACTTCTCGAAGTTTGCAAGAATCTGGCGGCCTTCCATGCCAAGCTCTGGATTGAAGGATAGTATGAAGAACGGGTTCTCGGCTTCTTGGAGGATTTCATATTCATACGCTTTTGACGACGCTATGATGTTAAAATTTTCAGGGACTGACAAAAACCCAAAGCTGCAAGACTTGGCGACCATGAAATTCTTTTTCATGTCCAGCGTCAATGGGCACGGCTTCTTTACCGAGAGGGTTTCGGTCTTGGCAAACTTCATGGGCGTTACTTCCGCCTCGTACGCGGCACCGATGAACAGTCCGCCCGCGCCGATGCCGAGCACCGGAACTTCGGACTTGTCAAGTATGTCAAGGTTCGCTTCCATGTTTTTGGGATCGCCATCGGATAGTATATAGCCGCCGGCCTTGGCTTTGAGTGCATCATTGGGTTTCATAATGGCATTCTTTGATTTTAGAAAGCGCGAAATTTCCTGCGTGCCCGCTCCGTTATCAACTATGACTATCATATTCCCACGGTTTTATTTCATGAACAAGCTTTTTATATATATTAAATTTTATTCAGAGCGTCGTCACAAGAGGCTCGTCCCCGACTATCAGGGTATGCTCGTGCTGGCTGACCATGCCGCTTTCCTTGAGCGGCGGATATTCGTATAATATGCCTTTTTCTTTGAGCTCCCGCAGCGAAAGCCTTGACTTGAAGACTGAATCAAACGGCAGCCATCGTTCCGCGAACGGCAGGCCGTTGAAAGCTTCAGCAAACTCCATGCTCCTGCGCGAATCCATGTTGCGGATCGGCTTCTTGCCCGTAAGCATATATATCAGCACAGGCGACGACTCCCTGACGAAGCCGCGGCCGTCAGTGGCAAAGGGCTCTATTGCAATAGCCTGACCGTCCTTAAGGCGGACGTCTCCGGTCACGGAAACGTTAGGTATCTGGGGCGGGGCGTGCAGGAAATACCTGTCAAGGCCATGCCCGGTAAGGTTGGATACCGGCTTGAAGCCGCAAGATTTTATGGTTTCCTCTATCTTTTTTGATATGTCCGCGACCTTCACCCCCGGCCTCACGATTTTTATCGCTTCTTCGAGGGCAAGGCGCGATGCATCGGAAAGTTTTTGCAGTTCGGCAGAAAACGCCACGGTCCTTGCGGTGTCTGCAACGTAGCCGTCCACGTGGACGCCTATGTCTATCTTGAGCATGGAATTTTCCGGTATCAGGGTAGGGTCGTTCTTGTAAGGAGTATAATGCGCGGCTATCTCATTCAGGGAAAGATTTGCCGGGAACGCAGGCTCGCCGCCGAGCTTCCGGGTTTCGCCTTCAATGAACTCCGCAAGGTCGAGAAGCTTCACTCCGGGCGTTGCCTTCTTTGCCGCCGCGTCGCGGACACGGGAAGCTATGTTTCCGGCTTTGATGTATTTCTCTCTGACTTCGGAGTCCATGAAGTTAGTTAATGTGCAAAGCTTAAAAAATGCGGCTTGTCGGCTTTAAAAAAATTCTTCATGATGTAAGATTATGTTTGACAGGGACCACGGAATAATAGTTTCTTGCGACAGTTCTTCCAAGGAGCGGCTGAAACAAATAATTTCGGCCACGTGCGGCATTGACGGCATCGTGGGCTATAAGATCGGGTTTTCCATCGCGCTCGGGATTGGTCTTGGCAATGCAACGGAAATCGTGAAGGAAGAATGCGGCATGCCGGTAATATACGACCATCAAAAAGCAGGCAATGACATACCTGCAATGGGGGCAAAGTTCGCGGAGGCGATGAAAGATGCAGGCGTTGACTCGGCTATATTGTTTCCCTTTACCGGAGCGGAAACGGAAAAAATCTGGATAGCCGCGCTTCAAAAGAACGGCATCGCGCCTATGGTCGGCGGGGAGATGACGCATCCTGATTTTTTTGATTACATCAATGACGCTGCTCCGGAAAAGATATATTCGGCTGCATCGCTTATGGGCGTGGAGTTTTTTGTGGTTCCCGGCACCAAGCCGGAAAGGATGAAGGAGATAAGCGGTTCGTTTCCCGGGAAGAAGTTCTGCTTTCCTGGAATAGGAACTCAGGGCGGGGATCTTGCCAAGGCGTTTGAGAGCATAGACGGCCCGTCCTACGCCATAATAGGGTCGGCGATATGCGATTCGGCAAAGCCGGCAGAAAGCGCGAAGGCGTTCGCGAGCATATCAAAGAGGTTCTGACATGGACAAGAAGGATTTCCTGCAATTGCTTCTGCAGAAGGGCGCGGTGCGCATGGCGCAGCACGAGAAAGAGTTCTTTGTTTTCAAGAGCGGGAGGCGTTCGCCAAACATGATAAACCTGCGCGGCATGACTGACGGCGAGTCGCTTGAAGGTTTGAAAAAAGCTTATGCCGGCCATATCAAACGGCTTCTTGACGAATGCAGGATAGAAGATTTCGATTTCATATTCGGGCCTGCGTACGCCGGAATAAGCATCGCATGCCTTGCATGCGAGGGGCTCTATGAACTGCATGGGATAAACAAGCGTTATCTTTATGACAGGAAGGAGAGCAAAGGCTATGGCGACAAAGCCATGGACGATGTGATAGTCGGCGCCGGCCATTTCACGGCGGGAGCGAAGGTATTGATGGTTGATGATGTCATAACCACCGGCGGGACAAAGGCAGACGCGATGAAAAAGCTGGCAATGCTCGGCGACCACAAGATCGTCGGCATTGTGCTGGCGGTTGACAGGCAGGAGAAGCTCGGCGATGCGGAGCGCGTGGAAGAAAAGAGCGCAACGCAGCAGATGGAAGATGCGGGCATAAAGGTCTTTCCGATACTTACGATGAAGGACATTTTTGGCATCATGGGCGAGGGCCTAAACCTTCAGGACAAGACAAACTGGATCGAATATTACAGGAGATACGGGGCGATAAAGCTTGGCTGACCTTTCCGTGAAAATCGCAGGCATGGAGCTTCGCTCCTGCGTATTCAATGCAGCCGGGCCCAAGGACGTCACGCTGAAGGAGCTTGAGACCATAGCTGCATCGCGCTCGGCTGCAATAACCATGAAATCATGCACGAAGGAGCCACGCCAGGGAAACGAGGAGCCGAGATATTACACGCTGGACGCCGGATCCATAAATTCGATGGGGCTGCCCAATCTCGGGTACAAGGAATACGTGAAGTTTGCCGCCGCCCTGAAGAATTTCGGCAAGCCTGTCATAGCAAGCGTGTCAGGGCTATGCCTTGAGGACAATATCCAGATATTGAAGGCGTTCAACGATTCGGAAAGTTCGGCAATAGAGCTGAACCTTTCCTGCCCGAACATCAAGGGAAAGCCGCAGATAGGATATGACTTCAATCAGATGGACGAAGTTCTAAAAGAGGCACTTCGGGTTTCAAAGAAGCCGATGGGCGTCAAGCTTCCGCCGTATTTCGACTTCGTGCACTTTGACGAAGCGGCCGCAATATTAAAGAAACGAAAACCCGCGTTTATATCATCTATCAACTCCATAGGCAACGCTCTTGTCATAGATGCGGACAGGGAGATGACGGTAATAAGGCCGAAGGGCGGATTCGGCGGCCTTGGAGGGCCATACATAAAATATACGGCTCTTGCCAACGTGAGAAAGTTTTATGAGTTGCTGGACGGGAAAATACCTGTTGTCGGCGTTGGCGGCATCAGTTCCGGCAGGGACGCTTTTGAATTCATACTTGCTGGCGCATCGGCCGTGCAGATAGGCACGGCTTTCATCGAGGAAGGGCCTTCGGTTTTTGGCAGGGTTCAAGATGAACTGGCATCATTGATGGCAAGAAAAAACTATCCACGACTAGATGATTTTCGCGGGAAGCTCAAAAAGATGGAATAGGGAAAAGCATCATAGAGCGTTATTCACAGCTTATGTCAATGGAATTTTTCAGCGACTTAAGATGAGAGTCCCCTGTAAGAATGCGGGCGTTTGTTGAAATTGAGTGCGCCAGAATTATGGCGTCTACAATTCCAGCGTCTTTATGTTCCTTTCGCAATTGTTGCTTCAGTTCTCCAGCGTTGTCAGCGACGGTTTCATCCAACGAAATTATTGCGCTTTTCAGCAAAACAAACCGCCTCCTAGCGTCCCAATCAATCATTCCTTCCTTTCTATACTTATCGCTCAGTTCGGCTATCACTACAGCAGGCGTCAGAAGTTCGTATTCGCCGTCTATTATCCTTCTTGCCTTGGCGCCAGAAGCGCTTCCCCTGAAGTACTCTATCCATGCGTATGTATCTATGACCACTCGCTCATCTTGAATCGGCACGGTCTTCCCTCTCATTCCATTTTTTCAAGTTTTTGTCGGCCCCAAACATGCTTAATTCCCTGCCGCGTATGAGCTTTTTTATTACCTCATTGTATGAGCGCAGATTTTCCTTCTTTTTTATGTCTTCCAGCGTCCTTGCGACGTCTTCCTCCAAGCGTATGGTAGTTTGCATACAATCACCATATACATTATATCTATACATATTTATAAAGCTTCAGGTGCATCTGTTTTTAATGGACTACGACCGGGTCATACACGGCAGGATAGCGGATACGATTGACGGAGTATATGAAGGATACGTTGGGATAAGCAACGGGGTAATCCAGAAAGTTTCGGGCAAGGAATTGCGCTCGCACGACGTTACAACGATATTGCAGGATCATTATATCTTTCCGGCATTCATAGACCCGCACGTTCATCTGCGCGAGCCCGGCTGGGAGCACAAGGAAGATTTTCTTACAGGCAGCGAGGCTGCGGTTAACGGCGGAGTTCATACAGTGCTGGATATGCCGAACCTTCCCGAGCCCGCGACGACGCCGGAAAGATTGCTCAGAAAAATCGCGCTTGCCCGGAAGGCGAAAGTGGATGTGCGCCACTTCGCAGGGATTGGAAACCTTGACTTCATACGGGAAAACGCAAGGCTGGCTGTGGGATACAAGATTTACACGGCCAAGAGCACGGGCGGCATGGCGCTTGACCGGGAGAATGCCGAGAAAGCGTGCCGGATCATAGCGGCTACCGGCAAGCCTGTGACGTTTCATTGCGAGGACGAGGCGCTTTTCACGCAAAGCGAATCCCACACAGATGCGCGGCCGCCCGACTCCGAGGTTTCAGCGATATCAAAGGCCTCCGACATCATAAGAAAAACTCACGTTAACGGGAATATAGCGCACGTTTCCACCAAGGAAGGGTTGGGGATAGCGCGGGAACAAGGGCTTATGCACGAGGTGACCCCGCACCATATATATTTTAACAGGGATACCGCGGCAGGGCCTTTGTTCAAAGCCAATCCGCCGTTGCGGAGCCGTAGCGACAGCGCGGCGCTGCTTGAATCCGTGCGGCGGGGCGAATGCATGCTGGCAACAGACCACGCGCCGCACACGCTGGAGGAGAAGATGTCCCCGAACCCGCCGTCCGGCATGCCCGGCCTTGACACGTACGGCAATTTTGTTTTGTGGCTGCTGCGGGCAAAATACGTCAGCCCGGGCGCCGCCGCAAAAATAACTAGCTATAACGCGGCGAGATTTTTCAACATAGCCGGCGGCCGCATAGCAGAAGGCTTTCCGGCAAAATTCACCGTTCTTGGCACGCAAGGCGAAACCGTCATAAGAAACGCTGACATGAAGACGAAATGCGGCTGGACGCCTTTTGACGGCGTCACGTTTCCGGGAAAGATAATACGCCTATGACTATCGGAATTTGCTGATGATTTCATCAAGCTCGTCCAAGATCATCACGGCAATGAGGAAGATTAAATTAAACGGCACGTTGTGTGCAGCCACGACGTAAAGATATACCAACGTCCCGGTCGGGAACTTCTTTATGAAATCGGTGACTATGCCCATAGATAACCCATGGAGGGCATAGTTTAAAAACATGAAAACGGCTTTATTTTAGGAGTAAATCAAGATTAGGAAGTTCTCTACCTCTGGTATTGTTCTGCCCGTATAGTTGCGCGATTTCTTGAGGCGTGGCATACATCTCAAAGAAAGGGGATGCTCCATAAGCGCGTTCCTTATGGCGGTCTGCATTAGCACTATCCTTCGGCTGCAATAACGGGTAGGCATTTACCAGAGTCCTATCTATCCAGAGTGCCATGGTACGGCCATTGTCAAGTTTATATATTTTGTGCCAATCTTCCGGGGTTCTTTCCCACGGAACCGCGTATTTGAAGCCGGCGAATGGTTCATATAAAGCGGTAGCCCACAAGTAGCTGCAGTCACTGCATTTTTCAAGGGATAAGAAATTGCCGGCGTGCAAAACATCCATCTTCGGTACATCAAGGCATATCGCTGCTCTGCCAAGACTCCCGCAGGTTTCGCACGTCATATTATGTTATGTATGATATTTTTTTATACTTTTACTTGAGGGGAAGGTCTATTAGATTTTCCGATGTTATATCCATTTTTCAAGCCTTCGGCGTAGTGACGTACTTTATCAACGCCAGTAACGACAGAAAAGCCTGGCGGCATATATAGTGCAGCCATTATATCCATCTTCCATGCATGCCAAGATATTCTTGGAGTGGTATGTTTAGCCTGTCAACGAAACCGTTTTCTATAGGGGCAAACGCTTCGGATAAAAGAAGCCCGTCAGGCCTTACGCCCACAAGCATGCCTTCCTGCATGGTATAGATGTTAGAAGTCAAGGCATTGCCTTCCAAGCCCACAAGATATATGCCATAAGGATGAGGCACTGCATCCAGCATTTTTCTGGCGGAATCGGGCTTGTCCTCGCTGTGATGGAGGGAAGCGCCCATACCCATGAGCTTATTTCCGTCGAAATCATAACCGTAAACAAGCTGAACATTGTTTTCCGGAAGCCAAATGAATATTTTTGGGCGCCCTTCCAATGCTTTGCCCTCAACAGTTACCGGCGAGAGAAGGCCTTCTGGCATATAGTCAGGCGTTTGAATAGCCTGCAATCTGTAGCTGTGACTTTGGATTTTGTCGGCAAACGGCTCCCCGGTAATTTCACGGCCAATCGCAATTCTAATGACTTTGCCGTCAGGAGTCACAGGAAGAATTTCTTCGGATAATTCCTCTTTTACTACAGCCAAAGGATTCGGCATATGTGCCTTAGACATATAGCCCGAAACAAGCTTCAAGACAGTGTCTCCAGACAGCATTTCCTGCCGGACAAGCGCAAGATAGGTATCCGGGATTATGCGCATTGTCGTGAATACAGAAACGCCCGGATAGGCAGGATAATTTCCGTTTATCATTGATGAGGGCTCAACATGCCTTCTTCTTGCCCTCATTTCTTGGAAATTAAGCGTCTCATCCACAGGAATAAGATTTACAGTGTTTCCTTGCCTATCAACGTGATATCCTGCAAACGTTCCGCCCGCGCTTTTGCTGCCGAGAGGATTTGGAAGCTGATATGCCATGGAAATTATACTTCCGGCTTTGTTTAATAAGTGGTTCCTCACCCCAACGGGTAGTGTTTCTGTGAACTTACATCACAACTGCTTGTGGTCTTAACGGACTTTTTAAACAAAGCCTGTACTTCCAGAGCCTTTTTATTCCCGCTCAGATCTTTACGGCCCGCCGGCAAGAAGGTCTTCCTGCCGGTAGCCAAGCGTCTGCAGTATGCGGAACGCCGCCGGCAGGATTTGGTTATTGATGTAATAATCCGCATCGTAGTCGTCCCTACCCACCGTGTGCGAGAGCTCTGCCCTGTCGGATATGGAGCCTGCGCCTTTTTTTATGACGTAGCTGAATATCGTGCCTTCCTCGGCGGATTTGCCCGCTTCCTTCAGCTTGCGGGCGATGATGGAATGGACATTTTTTGTTTTGTATTGCTCAAGCGAGCGTGACAACTGCGTACTTATGGCTATTTCGTCCATGGTTATCTGCCTAGTTGCGACACGGGTTACGGCATCCTTCACAGCCTTCAGGGCGTCTTTCTGATTGCCTTCAAGCACAAGTCGTATGACTTCGCGCTGCAAATTCTTTGCAAGGCCGCACCAGTCGCGGCGCACGGCTTCAAGACCGCGCACGGTCACGGCGCCCTTCTCGTCAAGAAGGGCATATCGTTTCTTGGCGGCGACACCGGATTTTTGCGGGATGAAAAGCCCTTTCCGGTAGAAGCCCTGAAGATCGAGTTCCATTATGCCGGGCAGCTTCGCATTCATCCGCTTAAGGAATTTTTTCGCCTCGTTTTTGACGTTGCGTTCGCCCGGCAGCTTCACGAACAAGGAATCCGTGTCGCCATAAAGCGCGACAAAGCCGCATTTCCCGGCCTCGGCTATCGCCTGTTGTATGTAGTGGCGGCCGTACGCTGCGGAGGATTCGGCGCATTCGTAGCTGTACCAACGGGCGTTCGGGTTTGCGAACATGCCGTATGTTGCGTTCGCCAGAATCTTGAGCCCGAACTGCTGATCGTGGAGTTCGGCGCTTTTCAAGGTCTTCAGCTTCTTCCGTATCCTCGCCCTTTTTTCAAGTATTTCCTTGACCATGTCAGGAACGAAGCCAGTGCGCTCCTTGCAGAATCTATGCCTGAATCCAGGGACTTCGCTGTAATTCTTGCACCCTTTTTCGTTGAGCGTTTCCGGGGAAATGTTGAAGGAGACTATGACGCTGGGATAGAGGGAGCGGAAATCGAAGACAGCTATATTGGAATGCAGTCCGGCCAGAGGCTCCTTTACATATCCGCCTTTTATAGGAACTTTTTCCCGTCTTGCCTGAGCCTCGGCATAATGCGGGGGATTCGGGGATATTACTCCTTTTTCAGCGGCCTTTCGCACAAGATACCATTCCGAGAGCGCTCCGAACGTCATGCGTGAGGAATCAAAAGGCATCTGGCCGGAAACGCGGGAAAGGGCAAAAATCTGCGGAAGCAGGTTCTCGCACAGCCCAAGGGCAAGCTCGGAGTCGTTGATGCAATATTTCTCCATCTGCTTCCTTTCGTTCTTCCACATATCCTCGAGCTGCTCCATCGTATGCGTTTCCTTCCCCCTGCCGAGAAGTTCCCTTGAAACCTCGTCAAGGGTGAAAACCTCGGACTGCAACTGCTGGTACATGAGGCGGCTTACAAATGCGTAGAGGTCAATGTGAACACGCCCCTTTATCTTGGCGGAGGATGCCCACATGCTTTTTCTGAAATACAGCGGGCTGCCGTCGCGGGAAATGACGAACTTCATGCCGTTCGCATCCGCCCTCTGGCTTATCGTGTCAAAATCAAACTGGTCGCCGTTGTATGTGGCAACGACGTCAGGGTCCCTCTGCCGGAAGATTTCCTGCATCTTTGTCAGCAGTTCCTTTTCGTTTTCTGAAGAGGCGGCTTCCCGATAGCCGGCATTATCGGCAACGCTGAACATGACTATTTTTCCTGCCATGGCCTCTATGTCAAGGGCCATTATTTTCAGCTTTGGCGCTTTCCCGACAGGTATTTTTTTCACGGATTTGGCTTCGACGACCATGGAAAAGCCGATGCCTTTTCTTTCGCTGCCTCTGACATCTATCCAGTCTATGGGATAGAATCTCCTGTCCATAAGATAGCGTTTGTAGAGATTTATGGAATATTCAAAACAATCCGTCTCCAGCTTGACAACGTCCCTTACTTCAGAAGGCCTTTCGCAGAAAATTTGGAGAAACTTTTTTGCCTTCATCCCCATGGTCATTTTGGCGTCTTTAATGTTCTTGATATCCTTGATTTTTTGAAGGCTTTTTTTCAATCCGGCCTTGTCAAGCGCATAGAAATACGGCTCGAAGCTATCCAAAACCATGGCGGAATTGCCCTTATCGTCTACGCCAAAGAGCCGTATATTAGGCCGTTCGTCCAGTGAATAATCCGCGTCCAGAAGGCAGAACTTCATGATTATGATTCGTTCGCGACAGTAAAAAGGTTAGCGCCAGTACTTGCTCGTCCGCACGAACGTCTTCTCCGCCTCAAGCACGTCCTTGTAAAGGCCGCTGCGGCTCGTATGCAGCTTTGCAAGTATGCGCGCTGCCGTTTCGGGGCCAACGCCCCGGCCTGCCATGGCCTCAACCGCCTTCTTGCCGTATACTATGACAAGGTCCGCGGTGCGGCGCAGCCGGGCGAATTCTTTCGTTTCCTCTTCGGTCATTTCCTTGCGCGCCTTTTTTTTCTTCACCAGTGCCTGCGCATCACGGTTGTTTTTATGGGCTACGGCCATCAAATGCGCCCGGCATTTCGGGCATTCGGGCTGTTTTTCCACGTCCCTGACAGTTTTTTCTATAGAATAGTCGTAGCAGTTCATGCAAGTCAGCCGCACCCTGGTGCCGAGAAGGCGGCGCTTGAACGCGTTCTCTATCTCCTCGGCCGGCAGGGCGGGCTTCATGATTTCCGAAAACTGATGAACAAGGCCGAGTTCGCCAAGATGGGACAGCCCCTCTTTCAGGACGAGCTTTATCTTGCCTTCCTGTATCTTTATTACCTGCTCTTCCGCCTTGGCAATATCCATTTTTTCCAGAAAAAGTTCGTTCATGGCTTCCTTGTATATGGGAGAATCGGCATAAGCTGAAATGAGCTTGTTCAGGTGTATGCGCTGGAAATCCGCGCCCTTCGCCACCACGCCGAACCGCTTGGCGACATGCAGGAAGCGCCACTTGAACATGGAACTTCGCTCCAGTTCCGCGCGTAGCACGGGCTCCATCTCAACGGCTTTTTCAAGAAGATCCCTCACGTTCTCCTTAGTCAGTGCGCACTGGAGCATTATCCTGTACGGGTCCGTCTTGATGTTGCAAGATACGCCGGTGCTCCTGCTTATCATCGCCGCAAGATAGCGGCCTATAGTGTCGTTCACAAGGGAGCCCGAGCAGGAGTGTATGATCACGAAGTCCTTGTGGGCTTCTATGAGAAAGTTGTCATTGTCGGGAATGAAGTCCTGTTTGGACATAGATTCCTTCATCCGTTTGGCGGAATCCCGGTCCACGCGGTATTTCTTCATGATATCTTCCCCGGTATGGGACGATGCGTAGACACGGAGCTTCGCGACCTCCTGCGCTATCTCAAAGGGCACTGGAATAAGTTCGCCCTCCCATGCAGGCACGGCGCTCTGTATGTCATTGGCGGGCTCCACGACAACGCGGTCGCGCTCCACCTGCACGACCTTCCATGCACGGCCCGAACATATGAACTTCTCGCCGGGCACGCCGTGCTCGGCCACGAACCCCTCGTCCAGCGAGCCTATGGGTTCGTTGCCGATAATTGACACCACGCGGTACTGCCTAGTGTCCGGGATCGTGGACAGATTGCTGAAATAATATTTCCACGCCTTCATCCTCCTTCTTACAGCAAGGCCGGAAGGCGTTTCGTTTATCCATACCATCATTATGCTTTCCATGAACCGCACTATGCCTGTAAATTCTTTTTTGTCAAGGTTCCTGTAGGGGTAGCTCCTTTTCACTATTGCGTACATGCGATCAAGCGTCATCTCGTAATTATCCATGGTCATGCCGATTATCTGGTTGCCGAGCACGTCCAGCGCCATTTCGTGGAGTTTTATCGGCTCGAGCTTCTTTTCCGAGGCTAATTTGCCCACTATCGCGGATTCAAAAATGTCCTCGTCTCCCGATATTATTATTCCCTTGCTGACGCGGTTTATGTTGTGCCCGCTCCTGCCTACGCGCTGGACAAGGCGCGCCACCTGCCTTGGTGACATGTATTGCACTGCCAAATCCACGGAGCCGATGTCTATGCCCAGCTCCAGCGACGACGTGGCTATGAGGCTCTTGAGCTCTTCTTTCTTGAAAGCTATCTCGTTTTTTATCCTGCTCTCCTTTGAGAGCGAGCCGTGGTGGACGGCGTGTTTTAGTTCCTTGTCAAGAGTTGCCAGCCTTGAGGAAAGCACTTCGGCAGTTTCTCGCGTATTTGTGAATATGATAACGCTCTTGTGGGACATTATAAGTTCCCGCAGCCTTCTTAGGCGTGCCGTAGTTTCCGGCCCTATGGCAAGTTCTTCCGACAACTCCACGTCTTCTTTTTTTGGATTTGGGAATTCCACGCTTATGTCGTATTGCTTGTCGGCATCCGCCCGTACGATCACCGTTTTTGGGCCTATAAAATCGGCCACAAGATCCGGCGAGCCGACTGTGGCGGATAGTCCTATCCGCTGGAATTCGCCGCATAATTCTTTGAGGCGCTCCAGTCCGACAGCCAACTGGATCCCTCGCTTGCTGCTCACGAGTTCGTGAATCTCGTCTATCACGACATAACGCACGTTCTTCAGGTGCTCGCGAAGCTTCTTGCCCGTGAGCATGGCTTGGAGCGACTCGGGCGTGGTTATGAGCGCGGACGGAGGCATCTCTCTTTGCATGGCTCTTTCCTTTGCCGACGTATCGCCGTGGCGCACCCCTATTTCTATATCCAGCCTGTCAGCCCACCAGAACAGCCTGTCCATGAGGTCGCGGTTAAGCGAACGAAGCGGGGTTATGTAGAGCACGGATACAGGCGCAAGCTTTCTCGTGCTTATGATATCCAGCAACGGCAGGAACACGGTCTCGGTCTTGCCCATGCCGGTAGGGCTGATTATGAGAACGTCGCTTCCTTTCAATATTTCGGGAATTCCCATCTTCTGGGGCAGCGTAGGCTCGATAAATCCTTTCTCTTTGATGAGATTCTGCATCTTTGCGGAAAACAGCGTGAATGCCATGCAATCGCTATTAAATATAAGGTGTAAGGATTAAAGTGGTGTTGGCAAGTGAATGCTTTATGTTGGTTTCTGGGATTTGTTATTATGGGCGATAATTCTCTGGATTATGATACAGCGAAGAAATACATGGATAGCGCCCGATCGGGTCTTCGTTTGGCTCGTTCTTATCTGTCGAATCTGGAGCGTGTTTTGGGTCGTTCTGTTAAAATAAATTCTGGAGTAATCTATCTACTGGGAGAATTCCATCCCGATAACCTGATGTGGATAGGCGACTTAGCGTATAATTTGACTTTGCATACAAATCTCGCTCCGTTATTAGCACGTCAAAGGATGAATATTGTTGTTAATTCTGAACAGTTGGGCAAGGATTGTTACGAGGTCGCAAATCAAATTATAGAACGTCAAGTCGAGATACTTGGAAAACTGTGTCCCGATGTCGGTTATGTAGAGGGTACCGGTGGCGATCATGCTTTTAGAACCCGCATATCGAAACCCACCCGCTTCAGCGGGTGGATGAGACAAGAGCGGGTTCGTGCTGCTTCTAATTGCGAGAGAATGTTCTAACACAGGGAAAAGACGGTGTATGGAGCAACCCTGCCCGGCAAGATTCATAAAATTCTCTATTCCGTAACGCCCGCCACTTCAGTGGCGGGTAGTTTACCCAATACAACAGATCAGATGGCAGATGTAGTGTTGTTTATCTGGACGAAGGAAACCCTCATTATCGTCCGGGCGATTCTTTACATCCCGAAACAGAAGCAAAGCGGGAGGCTTTTTGGGCGGATAAAATAAAGCCCAATTATCGTCCGGAGGCGATTTCCGTGTTGAAGGCAGGATACGCCCACACAAAGAATGAATACGGCTTGGTAACACGGTTGGAGGAGGTAGTCGGATGTGATCGCGTCAGGGTGATTTGGCAACGGCATTATTTCAATGTAATATCCCGGAGTGACCCCAAATCGGTACCGTCAAGCAGCACGGCGCGTGCCTCGCGGATGTGCTTCGCTATCGGGCCCATGAACTGTTTTGTTTCGTTGACCGGCTCCTTGCCCGATAGTTCGTTGAATGCCGGCATTATTATAAGGCTGTGCGTCTTCTCAAGTTTCACTTTACCGAGAATCCAAGCAGGCTCGACGTAAACGGCGCCGAAGCGATCGCGGAATTTCACGCCCGGGTGATTGTGGCCTATTACTATAGTGCCTTTCTTTGTGGAAATATTGCGGTGGCCGTGGGTAAAAATGTAATTGCCGACAGAAAAGGATTTCTTCACTTTTACGCGGAGCTTGTCTTCTATGAGGGTTTCAATCCTCCCGTCATGGTTGCCCTTGGTTATGATTATTTTCTCGAAATCAAGGCGGCGGAGCAGCTCAGGCACTTCACGCTGTTCGGCATACGATATCCAGGGTATGCTGTGCTTGAAGTCGCCGGCGACTATTAAATTCTTCGTGTTGGTCTGCTTCTTCATATCATTGAGCTTTGTGGAGAGCTTGGCTATCTGCGAGGGAAGAGAAACTCCGGACTTTGCGATCTCCCGGCTTATCCCTATGTGGAGATCCGCTATGACAAGATAGTCGCCGACAAACATGGCCGGCTCGTTGTATACGAACATAGACATAACTTTCCCGCTGAAATTTAATGCAGAAATAATTAAATAAAATATTTAAAATCAAAATAAATCTTTTAATAATACTCAAGCAATATAGTCGTATGCGAAAGACATCAATCGCCCTTGCGGCAGCGGTGCTTGCCATCCCGTTCGCGTACGCCATGCAGCTTGACATCGGCAGCGTGGACATAACGCCGGGAGGCATAGCGGAGAAGGCGATAGCGGAATTCCCGTATGGCGGGATGAAAGGCATTGCAAAAACGTCTGTCGGCGGCTCGGAACTGGTGCCCGATTCCGTATGGCTTGTTCCTGCCAACTACACGACGGAGCAGTTCAAGTATCTTGAGCTGCTTTCCATGCCTTCGGCTCTCAACCTTACAGGGAACTGCAAGACTTCCGTGTACTACAACGCCAGCGCGGAGATACGGGCATACAAGGTAACCGTGAAAAGCGACGGAACCTATTGCCTTGCCGCAACCGAAGGGACGTACAGGATAGTGGTGGAGTATTGAACCTGAAAGCAGCTTTTCTTTTGGCCCTTCTGGGCATGCTTTTATTTTTCCTCCAGCCTACGGCTCATGTGGCATTCGGACCGCACGAATTCGGAAGCGTGACGATAGAAGCGGGAAAGATAATACTTATGAATTTGTAACCATGGTATAATATCTTAGTAATATCTTTAAAGTAGGAACATCAATCAGTATTTATGGCTAAAAAAGAAATCAGAGTTTATGCGTGTGATTGCGAAAGGTGCCGTCATGCATGGATAACGAGAACGGAAGAGATTCCGGTAGTATGCCCAAAATGTAAATCGCCCTATTGGGACAGGTCGTTGAATAAGAATTAGTGGATTGACATGAAAACAATGCATAAGGTTGTGTACAGAGACGCAAGAGAAATGGAAGAGGTCAGGTCAAAAAGCATAGATCTGGTGATAACGTCTCCGCCGTATCCTATGATAGAAATGTGGGATAAAATGTTTTCTTTACAGAACCCGGAAATATCCGATGCGCTGAAAGAAAATAATGGGGAAAAGGCATTTGAATTAATGCATATGGAAATGGACAAGGTCTGGAAAGAAGTTTACAGGGGTCTCAAAACAGGCGGCATTGCTTGCATTAATATCGGAGATGCAACAAGAAGTCTAAACGGTAAATTTAGAATATATCCAAATCACGCAAGAATACTTAATTCGTGTTTAAAGCTGGGATTTCATGCGCTGCCGCACATTCTGTGGATAAAAGAAACAAATAAACCGGATAAGTTCATGGGCTCTGGAATGCTGCCTGTGGGGGCCTACGTCACGCTGGAGCATGAGCATATACTGATTTTAAGAAAGGGCGATAAAAGAGAATTTGACGGGCCGGAAGAAAAGTTAAACCGACAAAAAAGCGCTTTCTTCTGGGAAGAAAGAAATATCTGGTTTTCTGACAAATGGAAAGACATTAATGGCGTTTTTCAGAAATTAAACCACACCAAAGTGAGAGAGAGAAGTGCCGCTTACCCGATAGAATTAGCTTACCGATTAATAAATATGTTCTCGGTTCAAGGGGATGCGGTGCTAGATCCGTTTCTGGGAACAGGAACTACAACTCTGGCTGCCATAGTTTCTGCAAGGAACAGCATAGGTTATGAAATTGACAGGAATTTCAAAGATGTCATAGAAGATAGAATAAAAGAAATTAAAAATATAGCCAATGCTTACATTGATGACAGGCTGGAAAAGCATAAGGAGTTCATGAAAAGAAGGGCCGAATCAAAAGGAGCGCACAAATACTGGAACGAGAATTATAAGTTTCCTGTCGTCACGCTTCAAGAAAGGAACATTTTAATACCAAAATTAAAAGAAATCCAAAAAACGGATGAAGATTTATTTGAAGTAGAGCATCAACACGATACCGTCCAAGTCGGGGATTAACTTATATTTAAACTGCCAATTTCTATAGTATCCATGAAAGAAGAGCTGAAAATTACCAGAAAACAGCTTATGAGAGTTGCTGGTTACACGCCAAAAATTTATCCTAAGTACACGGCATCAATAATTAATTTACTGAATCGGTGGGCGAGAGGAACGGCATCTAAAGTCGTGGGTCAAATGTCCGATCTGGTTCAAGAGTCACCGTATAAAGACTATGAAAAGTGGAAGGGATGGTATCTGAAAAAACATCCCAAGGCGATAGAAGAAGCTACTAAACTAATCATGGCAAAACTCAGAGAAGTAGGAAAAGCATTTCAGACCATAGACGAAAATACCGTAAGAATGTGGGTTGAAGATCTTGTGATTGATAAAAGTTTTTGGGGTCTTAAAATTCAAGAAACGATATTGCAGGAATTAGAAAAGATCACAGAAAAGAGTTGTAGACAGGCTACAAAAGAAGAGGAGCGTAAGGGCATAGATGGATTTGTAGGCGGCATGGCCGTGCAAATCAAGCCGTCTACCTACAAAAATGCGTCTAACGTAAAGACGGAAAAATTAAGGGCTAAAACCATTTATTATGAGAAGAATAGAGATGGAGACTATGTTGTGGATATAAGTGAAATTTCCGATTAAATCAGCGCGCTACGAAAACGTCTTCAGTATGTCCGCCCGCGTGATGATGCCTTCAACGCGGCCTTTGCTAACGACAAGAACGCAGGAACTGTATTCAAGCAGGGCGCCGAGCATGCCGACGTCCGCGTCCAGCCCCATGGTCGGTGGGGCCTCGGACATGACGTCGGCGACGCTCATGCGGTTCGGGTCGCTGCCTATGGAGGAGGCAACGTCCTTTTCGCTTATCATGCCTATGACTTTCCCGTTTTCCAAAACCGGCAGTTGCGAAATGCTTTTCCTTTTCATCAGTCTCGCGGCATGCGATACGGTTTCATCCGGCGGAATAAAAATTATCTTTCTTGACATTATATCGGCTGCGCGGAAGCCGGCCGAATTTTTCTTTGTAGACTGGAGAGCGGAAAATATCTTTTCCGCCTTGGAGAAGGACGGGTCGGTTTTGCCGGTTTCTATGCGTGCAATCAGCGGCTGGCTTATGCCGCTTATCTCGGAGAGTTTCTGCTGGGTCATGCCCATCGCTTTCCTCAGCTTGCGTATGTCGGAGAGCCTAATATTTTTATGCATATACGCATAATTTCGTACGATAAATATAAATAAACCGCTTGCGATAAAGCTAAAATGGAAAAGAATTATTTCACATCCGAGTCCGTGACTGAAGGGCACCCCGACAAACTTTGCGACCAGATATCCGACGCGGTGCTTGACGAGGCGCTGAGGCAGGATCCGGACAGCCGTGTGGCCATAGAAACGGGCGCAAAGAACGGCGGCATAACGGTCTTCGGGGAGATGACCACGAGAGGCTATATTGACGTGGCAAAACTGGCAAGGGAAGTCATACGCAAAATAGGATATACGAAGTCCGAGTATGGCATAGAATGGGAAACGTGCTCGGTGTGGACGCAGATAACCGAGCAGTCGCCGAACATAGCGCAGGGCGTTGACCAGAAGGAGCAGGGCGCAGGGGACCAAGGGATGATGTTCGGGTACGCGTGCCGCGAGACCGAGGAGCTCATGCCGCTTCCGATAACGCTTGCCCA
>DATDTL010000062.1:0-3946 GCA_035290885.1 archaeon | reverse complement strand
TTTGAGGGCAGAGAAGCATTTCTTTATCAGTTTCTCGGCGTCAATCATATCCAGAGTTATCAGGTCGAGGTTTTTCTCGGAGAAGCCTTTCAGTATGTCCTTGTTCCTGACTTTCAGGTTTCCAAGGCCGAAGAGGCGGGCGTTTTTGCTTATTTTCCCTGCAAACTCCTTGTTGCGTTCATACGCCGTCACTGTTCCGGGCTTCACTATATTACATATGAACAGGGAGAGAAAGCCCGAGCCCCCACCGGCGTCAAGGCAGTTCCAGCCCTGCTCGGCGCCGGTCATGGCAACGATCTGCCCTGCGTCTTTTTGGGTCACGATTTGGGGGCCGCGCTTGGCTTTGGCAAAGAGATCCGGCAATGCCGGCTTGAGCGCAATGAACGTGTTGCCGGAAGAGGATTTGATTTTCTGGCCGTACTTCTTTATCTTTGTAAGGTCAACCTTGCCGTATTCGGAGTTGAACGTTTTCTGCGATGTATCTATTATAAAGCGCTTTTCGCCTGAGAGGAGGACGATCATACGGTTCCCCCCGATAATGCAATAAATGTATCGGTCATTTCCCGAACCTCCTCTGCCTTCTTTCGTATTCGTCAAGGAACTGCTCGAAATCCTTCTTCGTCAGCTCGGGCCATTTTTTGTCGGTGAATATAAGCTCGGAATACGCTGACTGGAACGGCAGGAAGTTGCTAAGGCGCTTTTCGCCGCCGGAGCGTATTATGACGTCGGGATACGGGCAGCCGTTCGTGTATAGGTGATCCTTCAGGATTTTCTCATCAAGCTGCGATGGCTTAATGATTCCCTGCACGCATTCCTCGGCTATCTTTTTCACGGCATCCACTATTTCCTGCTGCCCTCCGTAAGCCACGGCAAGGTTGAGGACGTGTTTTTTGTAGGCAGCTGTGGCGCCTTCCACTTTTTTCATTAGGATTTGCAGGTTTTCGGGAAGGATTGCAGTTCTTCCTATGAATCGTATCTGCACTTTTCTTGCATGAACAACGTGATCCTTGCGCTGAAGCATGTCGCGCATCTCGTTTTCAAGGTTTTTCAGTATGAACTGCAGCTCCCTTTTCGGCCGCGTGGTCATGTTCTCAAGCGAGAGGGTATATGCGGTCATGTACTTGATGCCGTGTTCGCATCCCCACTCCACGACCTCGCGGGCTTTCTGCAGGCCGTAATAATGCCCTTCCCACGGCTTCTTCAGAAGCTGGCGCGCGAAGCGCCTGTTGCCGTCAAGAATCATGCCTATGTGTTTGGGTAGCATACGATAACCTTTTTTCCTATGTTTATATGCCTTCTGCGTTGTATAATTTTATAATTGTTGAAGGGAAATATATATCAACAAAGGGCATAATTTTGGACATTTAATATGTACTTTACATATAGTATTTGGATGCAGTAGATTATTAACTGCCGCGCATTGTGGAAGATATTCAAGCGTCGCTTTCAATGCGCAAGGAGAAACGTTGCGTGGGTTTTCAAATGCTGGAACTTCTGATATTGGCTCTTGCCGGGTCGGCTGCAGCGGGACTGTGGGATCTGCGCACGACCGAGGTGCCGGACGAGATACCGGTTGTCATGAGCGCGGTCGGGCTCTTTTACTGGTGTGTCGCTTCGCTGCAGGCGGAAAGCATATATCCGTTCGCGGTGTCGCTGGCATCCGGCATGGCGTTCCTTGCGCCAGGCCTGATTTTATACAAGGCCGGAAAATGGGGGGCCGCGGATGCGTGGGTGCCGGCTTCGGTGATGTTTTTGCTGCCGATTTACGGGGGCAAAATGATGCTTGCGGATTATGCGTTTAACTTTTTTGTCGTAAGCTCGGCTTACATGATAGTCTATTCCATCATACTTGGCGCCATGAACAGGCACGTTTTTCCCCTGTTTGTCAAGGACTTTGTCGCGAGCAGGAGTGCCCTGATGATGATACTTGGCTATGCGGTAATAGTTGCAATTCTCGCGTATTTGTTCGTGCAGAAAGGGGCGAGCTTGGCGCCGCTTGGATATTCGTTTGCGTCAGTAGCGTTCCTCGTGGCGTTCTGGAGGTATGCCACGGTGGTTGAGGCAAACGTGTTCAGGAAGACCATTGACGCCGCCCGTGTCAGGGAAGGCGACGTGCTTGAAGACATGATATGGATAGGGCTGACAAAGGCGCAGGCTGAGGACGTCAGGAAGAAGGGCGGCAAAGTCGTCATCAAGGAAGGCGTGCGCTTTGTCCCGGTTTTCTCGCTGACTCTGGCAGCCACGCTGCTTTACGGGAATCTTGTTTTTTATCTGTTTTTGTGAGAATATTATGAGGGCATGAAAATGATGATAAAATTCCCGTACAGGGTTGTGATAGGGAAATCCCCGGCGCGTGACATACGCAGTATGCTCGGGGAAATGCGCCTTGGCAATAGGGGTGCGATAATTACGGACGGGACCGTGAGAAAGCTCATCGGCAACGAGGTTGCGGCGATGACAGGCGCCGCCATAATGGCGCCGGAGTCGCTGGAAATAGAGAGCCTTAGGAAACTGTCTGTTGCATTGAAGGATTGCGATTACGTGATGGGAATAGGTGGCGGAAGATCGATAGATGCGGCGAAATATGCGGCTTGCCTTGCAGGGAAGCCGTGGATTGCATTTCCCACAGTACTAAGCCACGACGGCGTTGTTTCATCAAGGGCGTCGGTTGAATCCAGCGGGTTGAAGACTTCGGTGGAGGCATCAGAGCCTTCTGCCATAATAGCGGACATAGAGATGCTTGCGAAGGCGCCTTACAGGCATACCGCTTCCGGAGCCGGCGATGTCATTTCCAATATTTCCGCGGTGGAGGACTGGCGGCTGGCAGCGAGTGCCGGCAAGGAGAAATACCATACCGTCATGGCGGAACTTTCGCTCCTCGCGGTGAAGGCAGTGCAGGAGAACGTGAGCGAGATAAAGAAGCGCAGCGCCCACGGCATGGAGATGCTGTTGTGGGCATTAATAAGTTCGGGCTTTGCCATGAACATATACGGTTCGTCCCGTCCTGCGTCAGGAAGCGAGCACAACGTGTCCCATGCGCTTGACGCGGCAGGGAGCAGAGCACTGCACGGCGAGCAGGCGGCGCTTGCGGCTATAGTCACGGTTTACCTGCAGGGAGGGGACTGGAAAGCCGTAAAAAAACTCATGTCCGAAATAGGCTTGCCGGCAACGGCTAAAGAACTTGGCATAGAGAAAGGGATGATGATCAAGGCACTCGCGTCCGCAAAAGCGGTGCGGGACAGGTATACCGTGCTCAACGAAGCGAACCTGAGCGAGGCAAAAGCCGAAAAAGCGCTTGCACATTGCGGGATAATATGATAAGCGGCAAAACTATGGAAATTCCTAATCTCATGGGCAGGAAAGAAGCGAAGAGCGCGTTCAGGGAAGCGTGCAAAAAGCTTGGAATAGACGGGAAACGCGTGGAAGAACTTTGCGTGTACGAGCTTACAGACGGCACGAGGACGTCCACCGAGCTTGGCGGATGGGAGGCTTATTTTGACGGCGGGATGTTCGTGCTTCGGCTTTTTCACATAATGGCAATGCTTGGCGCAAAGAACGCATACGTACTGACGACCGGCGAAGGCCACAAGAAGAGGGAGAATTATTCCGACATCATGCATTCGCTGGAGAAGCAGGTTGATGTCTATTCAAAATACGTCAAGGAACACGATGTGCGCCTTAAGTTCGTGGCTAACGTTCCGATTCTCGCAAGATTCACGAAATTCATGCGCATGCTGCATCGTCTCGAGAAGGAGAGCGCAAAGAACAACGGTTTGACGGTCTACGTTCTCATAAATTATTCCGCTGACTGGGCTTATCGCACTGGAGCGCTGAAGAAACTTCCGAACGCGAACGTGATAATAAAGCACACGAAAGGGCAGGTCAACGAGGGCCTCTGGCTGCCGGGCAAGCTGCACAACAACGGTTTTGTCTATGCCCAAAACGG
>DATDTL010000061.1:0-20923 GCA_035290885.1 archaeon | reverse complement strand
AACAACATCGTGAACCCGGTTTTCTATCTGAAGCTGCTGCTGGCTTAGAGGAGGCTTAGTGATTGTTTCAGCGCTTGAATATGCGAGGCCTTAAAATACGAATGGGCGGGTAAGGGAAGACAATATAGAAGAAATAAAGAAAAAACTCAGAACTTACGAAGAGAAAGATATAGAATATAACGAACCTCGTTTTACAGTAAACATGATTTATAGGGATGGCGACCAGAAAGATGTTGTCAACAACCTGTTAAATCCGGATAATAATGACTTATAGAAAGTGGCAAAGTCTTATCAAGAAGAGAGGCAAAAACAATGAAAAAAAGAACTGATTACGACAAAGAAAATGACACGCTCTTCCTGCACAAAGGCTTTGAAGACGGGGAAAAATTCAAGGCAAATATAGATTTAGGCGAGTTAATTTTGGATGTTTCTACGAAAGAAAGGGTGGTTGGCATACAAATATTCAGCGCTTCGTATTTCTTCAAAGAATTTGATATAGAAAAAAGTATATTAGAAAATATAAGCGATGCCACCTTTAAAGTGAGAATGACGCCTCATGGCGTAATAATAGGGTTTGTTATAAAAGCCACCACAATCAAAAATGAAATACCGGCTAAAATAGTAGTCCCCCTGACTGCCAGATACTGATTTTATAGGCAGATAAAACAATTTTGCGTATCTGTACTCATTGAGCATAATCGAAACGTCTTTTAAATTTGACATACCGGAAGAAGCGAATAAATATGTTGGCATTAATAAGAAACTATATCCTAAACGGGAGTTTGAAGTTGTAAAGAATGATAGACCCTAATATTGCACAGCATAGAACTGAAGTAATTACGAGATTTATAAATTTAGAAACTATGATAAATTCTATAATATGCAATTACTACATGCATAAATTAGATAAAAATTTTATACTTGATATACTTTATGACGAAAACTTTACTTTTTCATTAAGAAGGAATATACTATTTAAAATATTGAAAAGATTAAAAATAAGTGGTAAGGAATTAGAACCTCTATATAGACTCAATACTATTCGCAATTATTTCGCCCATGTAAATCAGCATATAATAGATATATCTGGCAAAGCAAGAATACCAGACCCCAAAGACAGCGAAAAAGGAGTTAATTTTGAAGAGTTATATAAAGAATATGTCGAAAAAGATAAAGTTGTATGCAAGCATCTCTATGAAATAATACAAAATATGAAAATTGACGGTCTTGACGTAACAACCGTAAAATCACCCGATATGAAAAATAGAGATAAATGACTCGTGTATGGAAAAGAATACAGCATAGTTTAATTTAAATATGTTGATTAACAGACATAGTGTATGTCAGTTGACAGACATATTGAGGAAATAGCGTTTACCGCGCCTACAAAAGAGGAGATCTTCGGCCGAAGCAATATCAGCGAGATTGAGCTTGGGCTGCTGCAGATGCAGATTCTTTGGATATTGAAGAGGCAGAGCACCCATGGCTACGAGATAATGAAGATGCTTTCAGAGCTGAAGAACGTAAAGATAACGCAGGGAACGCTTTATCCGACCATGCAGCGGCTTGAAGGCCTTGGTTACGTGAAAAGGCGCGAGGACGATAGAAAAATCATGTACGACATTACAGCCGATGGCAAGAAGACGCTGGACAACGCATGCGCGTCGTTCACGCGCACGTTCTTCGGCATATTCCACGATTACGTCTGCGGCAAGTGCGTGACCCGTGACCTCGTGAGCATAGGTGAGAAGAAATGAGCGAGCTTGTAATAGACAACCTTCACGCCGAAATAGGCGGCAAGGAAATATTGAAGGGCGTTTCGTTGCGGATAAAGAGCAACGAGATCCACGCCATAATGGGGCCAAACGGCGCGGGGAAGAGCACGCTTTCATACGTGATAATGGGGCACCCGAAGTATGCGGTGACAAAAGGCGACATAAGGCTGGACGGGGAGAGCATCCTTGCGCTCTCGCCTGACAAGCGCGCCAAGAAGGGGCTGTTCATGTCGTTCCAGTATCCGGCGGAAGTGCCGGGAGTAAGCATAGGGAGCTTCCTTAGAAGCGCTTACAATGCCGTGTCAGGCAAGGAGATGCCGGTTTTGGAGTTCCAGAAGCTTGTGAAGGAGAAAATTGAGATGCTTGGAATAAAGCCGGATTTCATAAAACGGGGCCTGAACGAGGGCTTTTCAGGCGGCGAAAAGAAGAAGTGCGAGATTTTGCAGTTGTCAGTGCTAAGCCCAAAGATGGCCATTCTTGACGAAACGGATTCAGGACTGGACGTGGATGCACTCCGCGTTGTCTCGGACGGCATAAACAAGATAAAGGTCTCGACCGGCATGGGAGTGATGCTCATAACGCATTACAACAGGATACTCAAGCAGGTGAAGCCGGATTTCGTCCACATAATGACAGACGGAAAGATAGTACAGTCGGGGCAAGGCGCACTTGCCGCGGAAGTGGAAGACCGCGGATATGCTTCTATGGGATAAAATCATGGCCGAAGTTTCAAAAGAAATTCTTGAGATAAAGGAAGGCTACGAGCAGAAGTACGGCTTTAGCGCCCCGGAAAACTACTCCTTCAGGGCGAAAAGAGGCCTAAGCGAAGAAATAGTAAGGCAAATATCTGCAATAAAAGGCGAGCCGGAGTGGATGACGGACTTCCGGCTGAAGGCGCTGAAGATATTTTTTTCTAGGCCCATGCCGGCATGGGGGGCGGACCTTTCTACAATAGATTTCGATAATATATTCTACTATATCAGGCCTACCGAAAAACAGGGCAAGACATGGGACGATATGCCCCCGGAAATAAAGAACACATTTGACCGATTAGGCATACCCGAGGCCGAGCAGAAATTCCTAGGCGGCGTTGGCGCTCAATACGAAAGCGAGTCCGTGTATCATCATATCAGGAAAGACCTTGAGCAGCAGGGCGTGATATTTCTTGACATGGATTCCGGCCTTCGCGAATGCCCGGAGATCGTGAAGAAGCATTTCGGCAAGATAATACCGGCAGCAGACAACAAATTCGCAGCCCTCAACAGCGCTGTGTGGTCCGGCGGCTCCTTCGTTTACGTTCCCGAAGGCGTGAAAGTAGCCACGCCGCTTCAGGCATACTTTCGCATAAACGCCAAGAACATGGGCCAGTTTGAGAGAACTCTCATAATCACAGAACCCAATTCTTCGGCACATTATACCGAGGGTTGCACTGCCCCGTCATATTCGACGGATTCGTTGCATGCCGCAGTAGTTGAGATTGTTGCAAAGGAGAATTCAAAGCTGCGCTACACAACGATACAGAACTGGTCCAATAACGTCTATAATCTTGTAACGAAAAGGGCTCACGCTCATCGCAACGCAGTCGTGGAGTGGATTGACGGGAATTTGGGATGCCTTGTCGAGGATACGAAAGTTTTCACAAACAATGACATAAAAGAAATAAAAGACGTTAAGGAAGGAGACTTTGTATATTCCCTTGACCCCGACTTCAAAATAACAAGACAAAAAGTCTTGGCCCGAAAGGAAAATCCGGAAATGCCTGTATATAAGCTAAGAACTATGAACCATCGGGAAGTTATAGCCACGGCCAATCATCCGTTTCTTGTGATGTCAAAACATGGAAACCTATTAGAAATGAGATGGAAAAAACTTGATGAAATAGAAACTAATGACCTTATTGGATTATCGGGCATTATGCCAGACACCGGTAAGCCTATGCAAATAGAATTCAACGAAAAGAAAGGGAAGAAGCCTATAATGTATCCAAAACAGACGGACGATGAATTTATGTGGCTTCTTGGATTCTATGTGGGTGATGGATATACAGATAATTCTCGGCTTTACTTTGCAGTGCCAGAAAATGACAAATCAAACGTCAAAGTAAAGTCAATATTGAAAGAAACATTTGGCGCGGATTTCGAGCAAAAAGGCGTTGTGATTAGAACGAACTCCGTAGATCTTGTGGCATTTTTCAAATTCATGGGCATGACTGGAAACGCAAAAACAAAAAGGGTGCCGAAGTGGATAAATAAATTACCGGAAAGCCAAAAAAATGCATTTATACAGGGTTATATAGATGCCGATGGACACACCAGAAAAGGGCATAAAAATGTTTCGATAACAAGCGTCAACAAAGAGTTGCTGGAGGATATCAAGATATTAGCTATGTCCTGCGGCATGAATCCCATGAAGATAAGCAAATGGTCAAGAAGAGAGAGAAAACCACTTGGCATAGAAGAAAAATTGTATGAACATTATTTCCTATATTTTAGCGATAACCACATGACGCAGCCGGTATACTTCTCCAAGCTCCAATCTATAGAGCCATCTGGAAATAGGATAACCTATGATATAGAAGTTGATGGGACTCATAATTTCATAGCTAATGGAATAATAGTGCACAACAGCAAGATCACGATGAAATATCCGTCCGTTTATTTGCTTGGCGAAGGTTCGCAGGCGAACATAGTGTCCGTGGCATATGCCGGCAAAGGCCAGCATCAGGATGCCGGAGGCAAGGCGATACACATGGCAAAGAACACGTCTTCAACTATACTTTCAAAATCCATAAGCCGCGACGGCGGCAAGACAACGTATCGCGGCCTCCTCAAGGTGGCAAAAGGCGCGACCGGCGTAAAATCCAACGTCAGGTGCGATGCCCTTATATTGGACAACAAGTCCGCTTCAGACACCGTGCCTTACATGGACGTTGCCGAGAAGAACGTCAGCATAACCCACGAGGCGACCGTTGGCAAGATAAGCGAGGAGCAATTGTTCTATCTGATGGCTCGTGGCCTTGCAGAAAGCGAGGCGATGGGGCTTGTCGTAAGGGGATTCATAGAGCCTTTCACAAGGGAACTGCCGATGGAATACGCTGTTGAGCTCAACCGTCTCGTGCAGATGGAAATGACAGGGGCAGTCGGGTGATTGGATGTTCACTTTGGTAGAATCAGCAAGGATCGCCGCAAGCGAGCCCCAATGGGCGGCATTGTCAAGAAAAGAGGCGGCCAAGGCGTTCCTTTCCTGCGTTGCGCCTTCTGAAAGGGAGGAAGCGTGGAGATATACTGCCATAGACGGCTTTGACTTCGCCGGTTTACGCTCCTCCAAAGCCGCTATAAAGTTCTCCAGCCCGTTCGTGGCCCGAATGGAGGATGTCATAAAGGAAAAACAAAAAATGCTTGGGGCGATGTTAAGCGGCAGTAAGGCCGTGCCTGACAAGCTTGATTTTCTCAACAGATCGTTCTGGACTTCCGGCTATCTTGTTGTTGTGCCAGACAATATCAACGCAGGAACGATTGAGATAGGCATTGAATCCGGCATAACAAGGAACGCCATAATGATGGGCGCCAATTCTTCTGCAGAAATAATAGAGCACGTGGCCGGCGGCCGCGGTCTGAACTCAAATTTTACCGAGGTACACGCCCCGGCGGACGCGAAAGTTACCGTTTACTCCGTCCACGACGTAGCGGATGCTGTAAGCGAATTTTCATACAAGCGCGCATACATAGGCAGGAATTCCGCGGTAAACTGGAACGTCGGGCAGTTCGGAGGCTTGCTTAGCCGCATAAAAGTAGACAACTTCTTTCTTGGCGAAGGCGCGCATTCAAATACCGTCTGTGTGTTCTCCGGCACAGGAAAGCAGCACATGGACCTGTCCACCAACGCGTTCCACAGCGTGCCGAATACTTCCAACAATATAATAGTCAGAGGGGCGCTAAAGGACGGCGCTTCCGAGGTCTACCGAGGCATGATAAAGATAGAAAAAACCGCTCCCGGAACGTCGTCGTATCTTTCGGATCATGCGATAATGCTGGGTGAGAATGCCGTTGCAAACAGCATACCGAGCCTGATGATAGACAATAGCGAGGTGCAATGCTCCCACTCGGCGTCAACCGGTCAGGTGGACGAGGAAAAGATGCTATATCTTATGAGCAGGGGCCTTTCCAGGGAGCAATCTGAAGCCATGATAGTTGAAGGGTTCTATGCGCCGATAATAAACGCAATACCTTCCCCTGCAATCAGGGAAAAAATGATGGGCATGATAAGGAAGAGGCTGTTATGATGAACGTTGAAAAAATCAAGTCCGATTTTCCCATCCTTTCCCGCAAGGTGAACGGACGCGGGCTTGTCTATCTTGACAGTGCAGCAACTTCCCAGAAGCCAATGCAAGTCATAGGTGCCATATCCGATTATTATGAGAACCATAACGCTAACGTCCACCGCGGAGTCCACAAGCTAAGCGAAGAGGCAACCGAAGCGTACGAAGGCTCGCGAAAGAAGATCGCGGCTTTTGTAAGCGCAAAGCCGGATGAAATGATATTCACAAGGAATGCCACCGAAGGCATAAACCTTGTGGCGCAGTGCCTTGGCTTTGTCAAAGGCGACGAGATAGTCTCCTCAGTCATGGAGCATCATTCCAATATAGTGCCATGGCAGATGCTGAAGGATAGGGGCGTAATTACCAAATTTGTCGACATAAGCGATAATGGAACTTTAAAAATGGATGATTATCAAAAACTTGTAACAAAGAAGACTAAGCTTGTAACAGTTACTCATGCTTCCAATGTTCTTGGCACGATTAACGATGTAAAAAAAATAGCGAAAATCGCGCACGACAATGGCGCTCTTTTGTTGTCGGATGCCGCGCAAAGCGTGCCGCATATGCCGGTGGATATCAAAGGCATAGGCGCGGATTTCCTTGTATTTTCCGGCCACAAGATGCTTGGCCCGACTGGCATAGGATGCCTTTACGGGAGGCGCGACCTTCTGGACGGAATGCCGCCTTTCATGGGCGGAGGTGACATGATAAAGGACGTCAGTCTTGAAGGCACGATATACAATGGCGTGCCTTATAAGTTTGAAGCCGGAACTCCGGACATAGCCGGCGCCATAGGTCTTGGCGCAGCAGTGGATTATCTTGGCAAAATAGGAATGAAAAACGTGCGCGGGCATGAAAAGAAATTGGCGAAACGCGCGTTAAAGGAGCTGCAAATTGTGGAAACTTACGGCCGTGCGCCTGAAAGAGGCGGCGTTGTGGCTTTCAACGTAAAAGGCCTGCATTCGCACGACGTTGCCAGCATGCTGGACGAGAACGGCATAGCCGTGCGCTCCGGTCATCACTGCGCCCAGCCGTTGATGAAGCGCTTGGAAATAGTTTCCGCGGCGCGGGCAAGCTTCTACGTCTATAACGATGAAGAAGACATAGAGAAGCTTTCGGCTTCGCTAAAAGACATAATGAACATCTTAAAAAGAAACAAGGCAAAATAAATGGGACTTGAACCTCCGGTGGCAATACCGATGTACATAATCCTCGCGCTGATGAGCGGCGTGAATATTGAGCTGTTGTGGCTCGGAGTCGCTGCCGTCGTGGACATACTGCACATGGCTATATGAAGGGGATACTATGAGCAAACCTATACCGCTTATGATACCGTTCTATTTTATACTGGTAGTCTTCACGCCTATAAACTTCAGCATAGCCGGCCTTGTGATAGCCGTATTCGCGGAGATACTGCATTTCATCTGGTGAAAACGTGTACGACATGTATCAGGAAAACATACTTGAGCATTACAGGAAGCCGAGGAACTTTGGTTCGTTGGCGAAGCCGGACATGGAAGCGGAAGACTACAACCCCCTTTGTGGCGACAAGATAGGCATGGGGATAAAAATAAAGGACGGCAAGATAGAGGAAATAATGTTCTCCGGCGAGGGATGCGCCATATCCCAAGCGTCAGCGTCGATGCTTACTGAAGCGGTCAAGAGCAAGCCAGCCGAAGAAGCTGCGCGATTCTCAAAAGAAGACATGCTTGGACTGCTTGGCATACCCGTTTCAGCGTCCAGATTGAAGTGTGCCCTTCTCGGGCTGAAGGTCTTCAAGCTGGTTTTATATGGTTTTATGGGAAAATCTCTAAGCGGCAACGAGTATTTGGGGTAAAATAATGGCATTTGTAAAAGTGGCAAAGAAAAAGGAAATACCGGAAGGCGAGACAAAGTCCGTGACCGTGAACGGCAGCGAGATAATGCTTGCCAACGTTGCAGGAAATATATTTGCAATCAACGACATATGCAGCCACAGGCAGTGCAACCTTTCAGGCGGCTTCATGGACGGGTATGAAATAACCTGCCCGTGCCACATGGCGCGTTTTGACGTGAGAGACGGCAAAGTCAAGGCCCCGCCGGCAACCGTGGGCGTAAAGGCGTATATTGTCAAAATAGAAGGCGAGGACATTTTCGTGGACGCTTAAAATCATTCAAGCCGATACGGGCTATGCATTTCCGGTATGTTATTGCGATGTATTCTTTCCCATTGTTTTCTCCAATCTTCTAAACTATCCCAGTTGTTTGGGCCTCCGCCTAATTCATATTCATACGGATGTTTTGAAGCATCCAAGATTTCATCAGAAGGCATTATAATAGAGCCGGTTCTGCAGGGATAAATGCGCATTGTTCTTCTCCTATCTTCAGGCACGAAATCGGAGAGCCTGTATATCATGTGCCCGTCCGCTGCGGTTAGAGCCGGATTCATGGCATCATAAAAACCAAGAAGTGCCAACGAAAAGAATCGTTCATCGCTGATTTCGCCTCTCCCTTTCATTTCCGCAAGTTCAAGAAGATAGTTTTCCGGTTCTTTTCCTTGGGCCATAAAATCACGCTGCAATAACGGCAGACTTTCCGTTCCCGAACATGAATACCATCAATCCTGCAAACACCACGAAGCTTCCAAGCAGTTCGGCGCCGGTCATAACTTCTCCAAGCAGGAAGAACGAATATGTGCCTATAACGAGGGGATCCAGCGCCCTTATCAGCGCGATTTTTGAAAGGCCTATAAGTTCCATTGCCCTATATCGCAGGTATGCGCTAAGGAAAGCTCCGGACAGTCCGGCGATGAATAAAAGCGCTACCGTAGCAGGAGACGGCATGTAAAAGTTTCCGGTGGCGGCCACCACGAGAAGCACCGAAAGGAACAGAAAAAGCGTTCTTAACGCATTAAGCGACGCAGGCTGGATTTCTTCTATGTATTTCTTTGACAGTGTCTGCACTATCGCAAGCATTACAGCCGAGAGCAGGGCAAAAGCCATCCCTTCCACTACTGTAGGCCCGCCGGTATAGCTTATGGACATGCTGCCTATCAGTATCATTGCCGCGCCCACTATCTCTATCCTGCCCAGTTTTTCGTTTAGAAACAGAGCGCTTAAAATCACGATAAATATGGTGGAGAATCGCGAGAAGAACCCCGTCAGCGACGGCCCGATGATGTCAAGGGCAAAGAACAATGCTATAGAGCCTATTGCATTCAGCACGCCTATGGCAATGACGGTCTTCCGGTACTTCTTCATGGATTCTATCATGTGGCCGGTTTCTCTCCGCTGCATCACAAGAATCAGCGAAGCGACAAACGCCGCAAGAAAGACATAAAACGGCCCTATTACAGGCGAAGCTATTTCCTTGACAGCTGCGGCATTTGCCACGAACGACAAGCCTATGAAGGCCAAAGAAGCAAAAGTAAGGGCATATCCCTTGGTTTTCTTGTCCATGTAAAATAATAATGAGAAGCGGTATTAAATATTGCATTTTATGAGTCTTTGTTTAATAAGTGGTTCCTCGTGTTAACGGGCGGTGTTCCTGTGAACTTACATCACAACTGCTTGTGGTCTTAACTGATTTTTTACACAAGACCATTTTATGCTATAAGCTTCTTGACTTCCGCCTGATCAAGCTTCCTGAACTTTCCGCCCTCGGCAATGCCCATTTCCGTGTTTCTGGCGCTCATGCTGGTTTCAGCCTGCTTCAATGCAGTTATGGCAAGTTCCAGAGCATCTTCCCTTGTCATGTTATCCTTGAATTTCGTTATCAGGTATTCCTTGGCCGCTTTCGTGCCCCTGCCTATAGCATGGGCTTTCCATTCGCGCAGCGTGCCCGAAGGATCGGTTTCAAACAGCCGGCCGCGCTCCTCCGAGCCTGCAAAAAGCATGCCGCATCCGTAGGGCCTTATCCCGCCTATCTGGGTGAATCGCTGTATCCTGTCTGCAACGTCCTTCACAAGGGAAGCAACTTCTATCTTCTGGTCATAAGTTATCTTGTTTATCTGCGACTTTACGCGCGAGTAGTCCACCAGCACGCGGCAATCCGCGAGTATTCCGCACGAAGCCACGCCTATGTGCTCGTCAATCTTGGAAACCTTTTCTACCTTGCCAGAAACAAGAAGCCTCTGGAGTATCTTTGTTCCAGCCAGCACCACGCCGCCGTTGAACGCAACGCCAACGACAGTGGTTGCCTTGTCGACCGCCTTCCTTGCATATTCTATCTGATACATCCTGCCTTCCGGCGAGAACACTACTATGGCACGGTCATATCCCATCTGCTGCGAAGGCGCCTGAAATTCCATTTGAATCACTATATTTATTTTTGATTATATTGAGGTGGAAGCTTAAATATGTTTTTAGATTCCAAACTTTCTCAGCATGCCTCCCATGCCGCCGCGCTTCATCTTGCTAGGGGATATGTTCTTCATCATCTTCTTGGCCTTAGAGTAGTTGCCGAAGAACTCGCGCACGTCGCTTTCCGGCGCGCCCGAGCCTGCGGCTATGCGCTTTATCCTTGAAGAATCAAGAACGTCCGGGTTCTTCCTTTCCTTGGGGGTCATGGAATCTATGATAAACCTCCATTTGCGTATTTTCTCCTCCTGGCCTTCGATGTTGACCTTGCCTTTTATTTTGCCAAGGCCCATCATGTCCAGTATCTGCGAGAAGGACCCCATCTTCTTTATTGATTCAAACTGCGAGTAGAATTCTTCTATGTCAAAATCACCGCTCATGACCTTCTCGGCCTTTTTCTCGTCCATGGCGCTCGAGGCCTTTTCAAGCAGGGTCTCCATGTCCGGAAACCCAATTATCCTGCCCACGAACTTTTTCGGCTCGTACTGCTCCAAGCTATCAACGCCTTCGCCGTTGGTTATGAACTTCACCCTGGCACCGGTCTCGTAGCACGCGGTTATCGCGCCGCCGCCTTTGGCAGTGGCATCGGTCTTCGTGACTATGACGTCCGTTATTCCAAGAGCCTCGTGAAACGCCTTGGCCTGCGCCCTCGCTGCCTGTCCTATATCGGCAGGTATGACTAATATCTTCTCGTCGGGTTTCATTTCGTCGTTTATGCCGTTTATTTCAGCTATCAGTTGGATGTCAAGCGCATTCCTTCCGGAGGAGTCGGCTATGATTATGTCCGCGTTAAGCTTTCCTATAGCATCCCGTATTATCTTCCTTGCATCCTTGCTTCCCTTTTCGCCATAGAAAGGCGCGTCTATCTTTTCAGCGAGCTGCTTGAGCTGCTCGTAAGCCGCCGGCCTGTCCACGTCGCAGCATACCAGCGCGGCCTTCAGACCTTTCTTTTGGTAGAATCGCGCGAGCTTTGCCGCAGTTGACGTCTTGCCGGTGCCGTAAAGCCCTGCAAGCAGTATCCTTTTGGGCTTCAGCGCGATTTCGGATTTCTCGCCGCCAAGTATATCAGTAAGCTCCTCGTAAACGACTTTTATCACGTGTTCTTTGCGGGACAGACCTTCAGGCAGTTTTTCCATGCAGCGCTTCTTTATGCTATTGCTAAGCTGCATGACAAGCGCAACGTCCACGTCCGCGGAAAGAAGGGTGCGCTGCATGTCCCTGACAAGCTCCTCCACGTGCCCGGCATCCACGATTCCAAGCCGGGATATCTTCTCTATGCTCTCCCGCAGCTTCTCAAACATACCGTTACTTCGCAGAAAACGCTTAAATTATTGCAGTTTATTGATGCCGTAAATTTTTGGGGTATTACAGTATTATCGATAAAGGCCACCGATGCCATTGAGAATTTGCTTAGTGACTGTCCTCTCGTGTTTTGCTCTTGAATGCCCGTCTCTCCGTTTGCCGGTATAGCCTTGCATGGCATCTCTAATGAATTCTTCCAGTTCGTAAAATTCCAGTTCTCTGTTTCGTGTGTTATTCAGAAACTTCTGAAGACCAGCAAACATATCTTCCATTTCCCAAGATATAGGAATTTCCCATTCATTGCCATGCCGTTCTTGATATGAACGTCTTGAACGCCCGTAATCTGCCATATTGCCAAATCCTCATGAACTCTCGTTGTTTTTCCCGGTTTCTATGGACGCTTCGATAAAAGGCGCAGTTTCCTTTGATTTGTCCGGAAGGCTGCCGTTATCGTCGTTATTATTATCGCCGCCTTTCCTATAAAATAATTTGTACAGCGCCATTGCCGCCAACAAACCGACAAAAACCATGATTATAATTTTATAAGTGGCGTCGGAAACCAGTATCTTGCTGCTCGCGCTCTTTTCAATGGAAGCGGTTTCAGCATCAAGCTTCCCTTTCCATGCGTTTAGCTGCTCGTTGCGTATTTTCAGGTCGTTAAGCTTCGCCAGAATATCCTCCAGAATTGCCTGCAATGTTATTGTCCTCTTGCGGGATTCCAAAGCCGCCGACTCAGTTTCCTTCACTCCTGCAAGAATCGCGGCATATCTCGCGTTGAGCTTTTCCAGCGTGCCAATGTTCTCTATAATATAGACGGTAGGCAATCCGCTTCCCAAGGCGGGCGTAATTGAGAAGAGTAAATTATAAGCATTACCGCCACCGTTCGCGGTGACTCCGGACACGGAACTCGCGTTCAGGTCGTAGACAACCGAAGCCGTAGAAATCTGCATCATCACGGCAAGCGCCAAGAAAATAAAGCGTTCAAATTTCATTTTTGCCACCTTTCCTGATGAAAACGATGTATATTGCCGCTGCCACGGCAAGAGACATGAACGCAATAATTTCGGGCCCCAGTTCCCTTTCGGACAAGATTTTAAGCTTCGCTTCTGAGAGCTTGAGCGAAGCGTTTGCAATTTCGCTTTGCATGGCCGCGACTTCCTTGACAGCCTCGGTTGCCGATGCATTCATTTCGGCTATGCTCTTCTCAATCAATGCATTCTTGGAAAGCGCTTCGGAGAGTGTAGCGTTGGACTTTTTTAGCAATTCAAATGCTTTAGCGTTCCGGTACTCCAAAGTTTCGGCATTTTCCCTGTCTTCTATGAATATGGGGTTTTGCGCCGTGTTGCCGAAATATATTTCCGTGTTGTTGCCGACTCCGCGGCCAGAAATGCCGGATATGCTGATTTTGCCCGTGGCCCGGCTGAACTCCCAGCGTATGTCCGAGGATGACCTGATTACAAGCGGCACCATGCCTTTAGGAACAATCACCGCAATGCCTGACGGATTGCCGGAATAGATCCTTACTGAAAGCTTTTGGGAAGACGGAAAATAAGAAGTCTCCCTTTCATTTATTACAGAAGGCCCCTCCGGTATTATTATGAAGCCGCCTACCGTGGCGTACTGGGCGAATTCCCATGGCGCAAGCGCCATGCTGACGTTTGCGGTGACGTTTTTTATTGTCAATGAATTTATCGCCATGCTCTCGTTTCCGCTGTTGACGACCGATCCTTTTTCAAGCATCATGCCGTTCTTGGTGAGAAATACGGCGATGGCATTTCCCGCTGTGGGATTTCCATACTGTTCATCACGCAGTTGCAAGGCCTGAACGTTGCCAACGGCATATTCCTGCACATCCCCGCTGAACGAAAGCATGAAAGACGCAACAAGCGCAACAAACAGGAAAACGTAAGGCTTCTTCATGAAAATAAATCGCCTGAAATCTAATAAAGCCAAGGCGCATCGTAATGCGCCTGCAATTGAACTGTAAGTCCGGCGATATTGATGCCCTTAAATATTTTTTCGGGATTTATATTGAACTCCATATTCAAGAAAATAAAGTAAATTTAGGGGGCATAGCACGCTGTAAATGCAGCACAAAGCGCTGCCGAAGATGAAGAAGTTAACAGTATCCTGCAGAAAAGTATGAAAAAAGGAATTGTATATAATTTTCCGGCCGTTATTGCAGGACAGGAACTTAGGCGATCATATTGACCATGGCAACAGTACAGATAAGATTGACAAAAAAACAGGTGACGGAGATAGACGAGCTTGTCGAGAAAGGCGTATATCCCAGCCGTTCAGAAACCGTTCGCGACGCCGTAAGGAAGCTTATCAGCGTTTCCTAAACATGGACTAATCCAGCATCTTTCTTATTATGGAGTCCGCGTCAAAGTCCTCAAGGTCGCCGTATTTTTGCCCCGTACCAAGATATAATACCGGTTTACCGGTGACGAAGGAAGCGGAAATGCATGCGCCGCCTTTGTCGTAAACGTCCGTTTTCGTGAGTATTATGGCGTCAACTCCGACAGCCTCGCTGTAAATTCTTGACTGCTCGTATATGTCGTTGCCTGTAAGCGCATCCAGTACAAGGATTTTCATGTCGGGCTTGTTCACCCGTACAACTTTCTTCAGTTCATCCATAAGGTTCGCATTGGAATGGGAACGCCCGGCAGTGTCGCCTATTACCAGCTTGGATTTTCTTGCTTCGGCGTGTTTTCTTGCGTCAAATATGACTGCAGCCGGATCCGCTCCGTAGGAATGCTTCACAAGGTCAAAGCCGGCCTTGCCGGAGTGCTCGTTCAGCTGTTCTATCGAAGCCGCCCTGAACGTGTCTCCTGCGCCGACTACCGGCCGGAATTTCCTGAATTTGTGCGCAAGCTTTGCTATGGTCGTCGTCTTGCCGGCCCCATTGGAGCCAAAAATCAGTATCAGATACGCCCCGTCCTTTGCCTTTATGGACTTCTCCAAATCCGGCCTTTCGCGGCTCATGACGCTTCTTAGGGAATCAACAAGGCATTCCTTGAAGGCCTCGGCGGCGCCACCCCTGCCCACGCTCTTTCCTATCATGGATTTTTTGACGTCCTCACATATCCTTTGCGCGGCTTCATACGCCACGTCGCTTTCAAGAAGCGCGGTCTTGAGATCGCCGAGTATAACGTTGGCCTCGTTCTCCCCGATCTTCTTTTCGGTTATCCTGCTCATGACCTTGCCGAATATTCCGGATTTTCTGGCATCCTTTTTTTCTTCAGGAGGTTTTTTCTCACTGGATTCTGGCACTTCTTCGGGTGCTTCTGCTTCTATTTTACGTGCCGCATCCCCTGTGGCTTCCGGCATTTCCGCAACAATAGATTCTTTCTTCTCTTCGTAGGGCTCTTTCGCAGGCTGCTCCCGTTTTTCTTCGTAAAGCTCCGGCACAGGTTCGGCTATTTTTCCCGGCTCTTTGACAAGCCACTCAGAAGTTTTGGATTCCCCTTCAACAGGCTTTTCCTCGGTTGATTTTGACGGGGAGAATATGCTTCTCAATCTCTTCTTCAATGATTCAAACATGATATCACTACATCATGCCTTGCAATTCTATTTCCAAGGCTTCCGCTTCCTTTCCGAGCCTCTCGGCCTTAGTCTGGGACTCTTCCATGTAGCTCAGTATCTCCCTGCGCCGGTTTTCCAGAATCTCTATTGCCCTATCTTTCGCCTCTTCAACGAACACCCCTGCGCCTATGCCAATTATAAAATTGTCCGCATCATTCAACGCCGCTTTTGCGAACGCTCCTGCGCCTACCGGCGACCACACCGATTTGCCGGCATCCGCCGTTTTCAGCCGCTTCATGGCCTCTATGCACGTCATCAGTTCGGAAGACTTTTCCTCAAGAACAAGCCTTTCCTGCAGCAGCACGGACATCTGCTGCTTTACAGCCTGATACTTTGAATACTTGCGCTGCGCGTCTTCTTTCTTGGTGTCGTTTGCCATGATTATTTCCGTCCTTACAAGAATCCCAAGGCTTCAAATATGTTGCCCATCTCCGGGCCGGTGGAGTGCTCGGAAACCGCAAAGTTTGATGAATTGGCTATTATGCCGGACTTCACATAAGGGGAACCGTAGTTTACCGTCCCTATCATTACCGGAACCTCAAGTATCCTCTCAATCAACGCCTTTTCGTCGTCCTTTATTTGAGGATGCGCAAGGCAGCCCTTGTTCGTGGCTATCGCTGCACTGCCGCATATTTTCAGGCCTGCGACCGTGGAAACCTCGGTTTTCACTTCCAGGAATTCCGCTATCTTCTCTCTATGCTTTCGGAGAAGCGGGGATATTATCGCCCCCATGTCATTCGCAAGTATTAAGTTTCCCAGTGCCGTCTGGTCTGTGTTGAGGTGCAGCACGTTGTCGTGCTTGATCTTGGTGAATCCATAATTGCTGCAAAATTCGGAAATTATCACGCCCCTAGAATTGCCTGCGGCAAACATGCCGGCAAAATATGTGTTCATTATCATCGCCGGCACGGCCGGAACTTTTAAAGACTCTGCTGCTTTTCCGCCGGTCCGCGGGAAGCCGGAAAAGTAATATTTGTCAGTCGCAAAGCCGTAAAGCCCTATGTTGGGGTCCCCGCCAAACGATATTTTGAACATATGAATCTAAACCCTCGCTCTCGTTTCCTTTTGCATCATCCTTTGCACCATGTCAAACCCCGGCACCTTGGTTTTCTTGTACGCTTTCTCAGGCAGCTCTATCTCCACTTCGTCACCGTCTTTTAATCCCATTGCCTGTTTGAGGTTTTTTGCCGAAACTATTTCCAACACGTCGTCCTTGTGGGTCTTTGCCGTGTCCCGCATCGCCCAGCACGCCTCCTCCTTGCCGCCGAACGCGAGCCTGACCGGGGCAAAACGCGCGTCCACATGCTTTTCCCCGTGCAGCATCACATAATCCATGCTTATCGTGGAATAGGGCGCCATGTCAATCGTGCTACCCAGCCTCACATTAAGCGTCCCGCAGAACGGTGTGAAACCCATAAGATGGGAAATACGGCCTTTCCATTTTTCTATAAGCTGTTCCCCGCGGCCAAAACCCGAAAACACTGTGCCTTTTATTCTCATGAAAATAGTTGTAACCTATAGTTTAAAAATCAATTTTGCGGCGCCTTGGGAGAGCCTGCCGGCACTGCAATCTCTTTGCCTTCTATCTTTTTTTCAAGGCTTTCATTCTTCATTGCCTTGGGGCTCAGCCTTTCTTCCAGCGCCCCTTTCATGCCCTTCGCCTCTTTCTTCGGCTGCGCCTTGAACTCCTTGTAATCATGGCCCATCAGTTCAACCTTGAACGTTTCCCCGTCTTTCATGATTTTGACGCGCACCCGCCTTTGGCATTTGTCTTTTCCACGAATCCACAAGACTTCATTGAGGAACTTGCCTATCTTAATGTTGCCGGACTTGACGCGCATGGCTACCTGCTTCTTCATCAAAGAAACCGAGTATTTCGCCCGCTTCTTCTGCGCCTTCTTTCCGCTTTCGCGAAGAGGTATAGTCAGTATCATGTCTTCTGCCATATTCATCAAATCTTGTTCTTGTTTCTTCTCCAGTTCTTCTTCCATGAAGATATCCTTCTGGTTCTGGCTCTTTTAAGTGAAAACTTCTTTATGTCGGCCCATCTTGGCGCGTTCTTGCCGCGTATGGCTATGAGCTTCAGCTTCTTGCCCAGATCTTTTCTTGCCCCCATTGTCATTTCCTCTTTATGTTGAATTCCCGCTTTTCGTTTATCTTCCGCAAAATCTGCACAAGCTGATCCTCGCTTATCTTTGTTTTCAGCTGCCCGCTATGGTACAGCTGGGAAAGATAGATTTCAAGCTGCTGCGCCACTTCCGGTTTGACTACTCTTATATTATTAAGCCTCTCCTTGGCCTTGGGATCAAGCACAAGCGAAACCGCGGCCTTGACGGCTTCTTCTGTTTTCTTGTTCTCTTCTGCAAGGCGCTGCTGGAGAATCCTGTTCTTTATCTCCTCTTCCTCCATGCTTTCACTTCAGCGACTTTGCAACCTTGTTCAAAAGCTTCATGCCTTCCGGCGTGAGCGCCCTGCCTTTCGGTTTTTCGGTCTTTTTGGCAAGGCTTGCCTTTTCAAGATCCTGAAGTATGACCCTTATGATTTTGCCGCCGCCCTTGGCGAAGCGCGCCGGCTTATGACCTCTCCTGTGCTTGTTGCCGTAATAGCTCCGGAGCTTTGACACACCCACCGGGCCGTCCTTGTAAAGCTTTCCCATGACGCTGGCAGCGCGGAAGTACCACCAATCCGGATCGTCAGGCAGCCTTTCCTTGCCCATGCCGGTCTTTATGTAAGACGCCCAGTCCGGCTTTTGAAGCTTTTCTTTCAGCGCTTCTGCCAGCCCTTTGACCAGCTTTTCCGGATCCGCGTCTAATGGAGATGGCATGAATTATCAGCTATTATACGATAAGAAATGTTTATATTAGTATGCTTTTTGATGAAGATACCGTAAACTTTCTTGTATCTTGTAAAAACTGCCAATTACAATTACAAAAATCAATAAACCGATGCCTACATTGGCTCGGCTTCCTCTTTCAATCATCCTCATGCCCCCTCCTCTGGTATCTGAATAAGATAAACGTTTATTACGTTCAGTGCGTTTTCCTCGACCTGACGGCAGACGCCATGATAAAGCTCTTCTTGCAATCGCCGCACGTCGCAATCGCCGCGCCGTTTTTTATGCGCACCGAGGAGTTCCTGCCAGGCGTAAGGTATGCAAAACAGTATTTGCAGAATCGGTTCTTGACGGAGGGCGGTATCCTCACGTTGTAGCGCATGCCTATACGTTTCAAAAGCCTTATATAACGCTTTGCCAAAGCAGGGTCGCTTACGGCCATTTTGGCAGCTTCCCCTATCAGTATTTCCATGCGTTCCTTCGCTATCCTAACCTGAAACTCAGGCTTGCCGCCTCTCACGTTTCTTCCACCTCGTGCCGCCAGAAGCGTCTTCCAGCTCTATGCCGCGTTCCGCAAGCTTCTTTCTGATTTCATCGGCAACCTTGTAGTTGCCATCTTTCCTCATTTTTTCCCTTTCCCTTATCATGCCGGCTTCTTCTTCATTTATCACGCCTTGACTCTCAAGGAAGCAGAAGACCTTGTCCGCGTCTTCCAAAAATTCAATTATGCTCCGGGAGCTTTTTTCCGGCTGCAGATTCTTGTTCGCAAATCTTATCATGTCAAACAACGCAGCAAGCGCATTCGGCGTGTTGGCATCGTCTTCAAGTGCAGACCAGAATTTTTTCTTGTATGCTGAAATCTTTACATTCTCGCTGCCGCCATTTATTTCCTTCATTCTTCTATAAAAATCGTTTATCGTTTGCAACGCGTTCTTTGCGTTTTTTAGCGCTTCTATGGTGAAATTCATCTCGCTCCTGTAGTGCGACGATGCGCAGAGGTAGCGGAACGCCGCCGGGCTGAAGCCCTTTTCCTCAAGCTGCGAAAGAGTGTAATAGTTGCCGAGCGACTTGGATATCTTTTTGCCTTCCAGAAGCATGAAAGCGACGTGTATCCATATCTTCGAGAATTTTTTCCCAGTGGCCGCCTCGCTTTGCGCTATCTCGTTCGCGTGGTGCACGGAAATATGGTCTATGCCACCTGCGTGAATGTCCAGCGTTTCGCCAAGATATTTCATGGCCATGGCCGAGCATTCAATGTGCCAGCCCGGGAACCCTTTGCCCCACAGCGAATCCCATTCCATTTGCCGCTTTTCTTTCGAGAATTTCCAGAGCGCGAAATCCGTGGCATTTTTCTTCCTGCCCATTTCCACGCGCTTTCCGGCCTTCAACCCTTCCTTGTCAAGCCGCGCGAGCTTGCCGTAATCCTTGAATTTTGACGTGTCAAAATAAACCCCATCTTCAGTTATATAGGTATATCCTTTCTTTTCCAATGCAGCGACAAGCTCTATCATTTCTTTTATGTGATCGGTCGCCTTGCACAATATAGAAGGCTTTTCTATCTTCAGTTTTTCCATGTCGGCAAGGAAACGTTCCGTATAAAATTGCGCGATCTCCCATGCGGTCTTCTTTTCGCGCTTCGCTCCCAGCTCCATCTTGTCCTCGCCAGAGTCGGCATCCGAGACAAGATGCCCCACGTCGGTTATGTTCATGACATGATTGACCCTAAACTTGCGCTGTATTATCCGTTTTATCACGTCCTCGGCAACATAAGCCCTCAGGTTGCCTATGTGCGCATAATCATACACTGTGGGGCCGCAGGTATATATTTTCACTTCATTACCCGAAGGCCGGATAATTTTCTTTTTTCTTGTAAAGGTGTCAAAGAACTTCATAAAATACCTTGGGAAACAAACGATTTATACAGGTAACTGCGTTACTTGTGCTATAACGCAACGCACTTTGCATATATACAGTGCTTATGATCTGGCAATCTAACTTTCGGTTATCTATGTTTCGCAAAAACCCGCATAAAATCTACTTTCCGCCTTTTTTTGTCGTCTTCTTTTTTGACGGCGAGAAACTATATGAGGGCTTTTTGTTGCTTATGTTTATGACATAGTCACTTGTCTTGCCTTGGCCAAGCTGCTGTTTGATTTCTTTTATGTGTTCGTGGCCGTGGTAATAGATCCACCCAAGTATCAAGGCTATGACGAAGACGGCAAGCGCTATATACCATCCGTAGTCGTTGAGCACATTCCTCACGCCTTCAACTATTTTATCCGTATCTTCCATTATGCCGTTGCTGCCGTTAGCACCAGCCTGCTTTATGACGGATATGGCAAACAGCGAAAATCCTGGCGTTTCCGAGGTATAATATACATATTCATCCGTGCTTCCCGATTCGGACGTGGAAAGCTTCGTCCAGCCGGATGCATATCTCATAAGCGCCACGTCAGAGGCCGCAAATCCGTTGTCCGAGAGCCATTTCTTCTGCACCTCAAACGTTATTTGAGCCGCAGTTATGTCGGCGTCCGAAATGTTGGATAATTTTATCTCGATGTAACGCTGCGTCTTCCCTCCTGGCGCTTCTTTGTCAGTTGACTGCAGCGCCCTTATCTCTATGCTTATGTTGGCCAAGTCCTTTGATACGGTAAACGCGATCCTCCTTACGCCGGTTTCTTCCGGCTTGTCTATGTTTATTCCTGCACTCTGCCCGGCGCTGACAGAAGGAAGTTTTATCAGTGAAACCCCTTCGGACGTGCTCACTGTC
>DATDTL010000060.1:0-13292 GCA_035290885.1 archaeon | reverse complement strand
TTTTGGCGTTTCCTTGTATTTTCGTAACGGGCGCGCTTTAGGACGGATTAATTACTCCACTACGAGAGTGCCTTTCATGCCGCTGTGCCCGGAGCCGCATATGACGCTGCACGCGAACGTATACGTGCCTTTCTTGTCCGCCACGAACTGCACGTCATTAGTCTCGCCTGCGGGCAACTGGGCATTCACCCCGAACGCCGGCAACGAAAAGCCGTGAGTGACATCCGAACTGGTTATGTGCAGCTTTACCGTGTCACCTTCTTTGACCGTAATCATGGAAGGCGCGAATTCAAACTGCTTTGCCATCATCGTGAATTCCTTCACGTTGGCGGAAGACAGGGCAGCCGTAGTGGTCGTAACGCCATTCACGGTAGTAGTGGTTGCGCCGGTAACAGAGCTGCTTGTCGTGGCGCAGCCGCTTACAAGTACCGTGACAAGCAGCAGCGCAGCAAGAAGTTTCATAATAATTATTCTCTCATCTGGGATATAAAGTTATCCAGAGCCTGCCTTACATGATGTAATAAACCGGCGGATCGACGGGGAGTTTCACGTTGCTGATTTCTTCCATCGTTGCCAAGCCCGTGGCCTTTATTTCGCCGTCCGAGACCGTGTAAAGCGCGTCGTCCATGTACAGTGCTCTTCTAACCGCGTCCTGCGACTGGTAATAATCGTTCTGCGTGACGTTATATTCGTGGGCTATCTTGCCTTTGAGCGCAAAGCCCGCTTCGCTCACGCCAAAGACGTAAGCGCCCTGCCATGAATATTTGTAATCGCCTTCTGTGATATAGGCCGGTATCACAAGCAGTCCCTTTTCGGCGCTGAAGAGGAATGCCTTGTGGTCGTACGCCGCATAGGAAAATGATCCCGCGCCGCCCAAAATTTCAGCGGATACCTCCCTTGGGCTGCTGACATCGGATACGTCGAAGAGCGATAGCTTGAGGCCCTTGAGCCTTCCCCCATCCGTTGCATCATGGCCAAGGCCTATGAGATAATTCTCGCCGTAAGGATGCAGGTATTCCGAGACCCCGGGTATCTTCAATTCCCCAAGGACTCTTGGGTTTGCAGGCTTGCTCATGTCAATTGCAAAGAGCGGGTCGGTCTGCCTGAACGTCACAAGATAAGCGCGGTCTCCCATGAATCTTGCGGAGTATATTCTTTCCCCTTCTGCAAGGCCTTCAAGCTTTCCGACCACGTTCATGCCCATGCCAAGCACGTAAACGTTGTTCTTGGTTTCGTCCCTTGGCATCGGCGGCTCCGTTAACAGTTCCTGCACGGGTCTGTCAGACAGAGGCTTTTCTATCCGAGAATCGCCAGCGTCATTTTGAGCGGTCTCGTTCTGAGCGATGCCCGTGTACTGCGGTGTGGTTGTGATCGCGCCGCTTTGAGCGGTTATTACATTTGAAACAGTTTGCTGCATTCCGGCAGCGCCTGTGCTGCTAACGCTTTTGGTAAATGCAATGCCGCTCCCGAATCCCCAGTAGCTGCTTGTCGTGGTCGCGATCCTGAAATAGCCGTCATGCTCGTCCATTGAGAACTGGTTCAGCGGCGCGCCCGGCACCTCGCCGTTGGCGGCATATTCTATATTGCCGTTGCTTATCGATATCCTGTGAATCACGGTCTTCTGGGATTCCACGAAAGCGTCTTTCTGTATCGCCTCTGCGCGCGCCTGAATGCCTTTTGCCTGCTGTTCGCTAAGCGATGCGGTCCAGTTCGCTATCGCCGCGTATATCGCGTTCTGCTTCTCGTAGTCGTGCATGTTTGATGCCATGATATCCCGCACGTTTGCCGCGGCATCCGCGCCAAGCGACGGAATGATTATTTCATTGATGATGCGGTCCTGCGCGTAATACGGGCTGACCTGCTTCTGGTATGCAAGGTAGATGTTGTCCTGTGAAACGTACGTTGCCATGGAATAGCCGGACAGGAAGACATTGTTCTTCATCTCCCCGGCCTGCGGGTCAAAGGAGATTATGTTCGTGTAAGTATACGAATAATCCGGCATCCCGAAATAATAGATTTCAGGGAAGCCCTGCTGTCCCGGGCTGAATATCGGTATCTGGTCTTTGTATGCCGGCACGTTTATGATAGCGTAGACTTGGCCGTCCGTCATCCTTGAGGTTGCATAATAGCCGTCTACCGTGTCGTCTCGCAGAATCACAGGATTGGCGCGGTCGGAAATATCGTAGACCTTTATGAACGCTTTTTGGGAGAACGGAGCGACAATGCCGATCTTTGCCACGGCGGCCGTTTCAACGCCAAGCGGCCGGAGGCCGTAATTATAGCTGCTGCCGAAGACCACGAGCCTGTCGCCCGCGACGTAAATTTCCTGCGGCGTGGCGTTGGCGAATTCTATCGAGGAGAGAAGCTTCATGTCCTGCGCCGGATAGGCGTCGGTTATGAACAGTTTGTTTCCGGAAACAGAATAGATATATTTGCCGTCATTCTTGACGATGTCCGCCTCGTCAACGCCCTGAACCTGCACGTTGGTGGACGAATAGTCCGCTGACTTTTGCAAGTTGCTGCCCGAAGTCGCGGCTTCCATGACGCCTCTGGAGGTGTACATGGTGCCGTAGGTGTCGGCCTGAGCGAGGAAACTTTTCAGCTCCTGCTCAGAAGAAAATATTTTTGGGGCGTTGTCCGATGCTTTGGGCGCCATCGCAACTATTACGAGAATTGCGAGTGCAAGCGCGACCACGGCTTTGCTGTATGACATACATCCATCTTGTGCCGGCAGCTATATACGGCTTTCGGTTTGTTAGGGTTTTTTCCGTGATTGCTTGTAAAGCTGCATCGCGAGCTTTGAAGCGCCTATAGCCGGCTCTTTCACGATGCGTATCTTCGCGCGCGGCGCTGTCTTGTCCAAGGCTTCTCTCACGCGGGCAGTAAGCACGTTCTTGGAAAAAAGCCTTCCGGTCAGCGCCACGTCAAAGGCGGCGTCAAAGCCAAGCCTCCTAATTATCGCGGTTATGCCGGTGACATGCTCCTTCGCGGCGTCATCCAGTATCCTCTTTGCCGTGGCATCGCCCTTCTGTTCCGCCTCGTGTGCAAGCTTTGCGAATGCCGCTATGCCGGCCTTGCTCGGGTTTTTTCGTATTGCATCCTTGAGGCCCGGGCCGTCATTGGCGCCGGTTCTTGAGAAAATCATGTTTTCGAGAAGCGTCTTTTCCCCGCGGCCGTCCCACGAGCGGACCGCGGCGCGGAGGACATTGACCGCTATGTCATAGGCGCTGCCCTCGTCGCTGAGCGTTGCGCTCAGGCCGCCGGCCTTCGCGGTCTTTTCGTTTCTGACGCCGTAGTAGCTGGAGCCCGTGCCGGCTATGGCGGCTATGCCGTTGGATGCGTTTATGCAGGGCAGAACTATCTCCACGTCGTTCACAACCGCAACAGGGCACCCAAGCGCCTTTTCCATGCCGCATTTTTTTATCCACTGCTTGGCGGCGTCCCTGTCCTCATTAGTATCCACGCCCGCGAGGCCAAAGCAGGCGTATCTTATTTTCCCCCTGCATGCCCGCGCAGCCTGGGAAGCTATTTTTACAAGGTCGTTCCAGAACTCCTTGCTTTCGAGCGTCTCGCGGCTCGTGCCAGGCCCTTCCGCGAGGGAAACAATGTTTCCTGCGGCGTCGGTCACAATCACAGTGGTCTTGGTCGCGCCCCCGTCCGCTCCGAGGAAGAAGCCGCTTTCAACGTTTTTCATCTACATAGTAGCCAAGATAGAAATAAAAGACTTCGGTGCAAAAATAATCAGGTGGTTATATGAAATACGCGATCATGAGGATGCTTGACAGAATAACGCCTGCCCAAAAGGCAAGCGCCCACTGCGACATTCCCTGTGGCATATATGACCCGCACAACGCCCAGATGGCCGCGCACACGGTCATACGCATGGCCACGCTGATAAACGAGAACAAGGACGATGCGCACAAGGTCGCCCGTTTCACCGCGGTGAAGGAGCAGCACGCCGAACTCTGCAAGCACGAGATCCGCGTATTATGGGCCGATTACTTCAAGCCCGAGCACCTTCAGAAATACCCGAACCTGCACGAACTCGTGTGGAAGACCCTGAAGCTCGCTTCAAAAGCGCGGCAGGAGGCCGATGTCAAGGCCGGTGACGAGCTTCTCGAATCCGTGAACAAGGTCGCGGAAATATTCTGGGAAACCAAGGGCATGGCGACAGCACGCTACAAGGCGCCCTATCCCACTGAAAGGGAGACGGTTTATCCCGTGTCAAAGAAGTGATATCGGAAAGCAAAATTAATCATATCTAGGCTTGCCGCCGAATTTGGTAAGGTCTATGATAGGGATGGCGTTGCCGTTCGGATCCGAAAGCACGGCGTATTTTCCAGTTCTGACTTCCATCGGCTGGACAAGTATCCTGTTTCCCGTTTTCGCATAGTCTTTGCAAAACTTTGTCACGTCGTTCACAAGGAAGCTGAATGAGGGGCTGGGAATGTCGTTGTTGTCGTGGATCACAATCTCCGAATCGCTGTCCGAAAAAGTGAACCCTGCCATGCCACGTTCCGCGTCTTTCCACACCCTTTTCATGCCCAAAGTTTTTTCGTAGAAACTGGCAGATTTTGTAATGTCTTTCACCCTGAGCATTATGCTGTCAATTTTCAGGAGTTTCATGATAATACTTAATACAACAACCGATTTATAATTTCCGTGCAATTAAGATAATGAAAAAAGTCCTAATTTTCGCTGCAGAGGGCTTTGAAGACAACGAACTGTTGTATCCGTATTACAGGCTGCAGGAGGCCGGATGCGATGTGAAGGTAGTTGGCCTTGGTGAATCCGAATGCCGGGGCAAGCACGGCGTGCCCGTGAAGTGCGACGGTAAGATAGAGGATTTCAACGCCGACGATTTTGACGTTGTCATAATACCGGGCGGCTGGGCTCCGGACAAGCTGAGGCGGAGCAAAGCAGCGCTGGATTTTGTGAGGCGCATGGACGCTGAAAAGAAGCTCATAGCCTCTATATGTCACGGCCCGCACGTGCTGGTTTCCGCAGACATACTGAAAGGCCGGAAGCTTACCTGTGTTTCCGCGATAAAAGACGACGTCGTGAACGCAGGCGGCATATATAGCGATGAACCGGTGGTTATTGACGGCAACCTGATAACTTCACGGACGCCGGCGGATTTGCCTGCATTCTGCCTAGAGATAGTAAAGCGTCTGGGGGAGTAAAAATGCTCTTCCTACAAAGGTTTGAGGTGCAGGGACGAAGCATGGAGCCGTTTTATCGTGACGGCGATTATGTCATTGCGCTTACAGAAACTGGTGTCCTTTCCGTTGGCGATACCGTGGTCATAAACAAGGATGGCCGGAATATGCTGAAGCGCATAGCCGCGCTGCCCGGAGAAAAGGCAGGATCAGGGACGCTCGGCAGCGCCGAGTATTTCGTGCGCAGCGACAATCCCACCGGCACGGACAGCCGACAATTCGGGCCTGTTAAGAAGGATGAAATCACGGGAAAAGTCATCTGGCACATCCGCAAGCCCCGTAATTCACAGCCGCGACGAAAATGAATTCATGTGAAGGTTTTGTGAAACCCATGTGAACTCACGCCATGTCAAAAGATTCAATGTCCGAGTATAGGCCTGCAGGGCCAAGAACAGAGTTCTTGAGCTTTCACGGTTTTCACGTTCATGAAGCCGAATGAAGTGTTTTTGTGCCGTGAAATTATGGCGGAGAGCCTTGGATCCGGGTTTCCGGTTCTGGCAAGGGCGACGTGAGGAAGCTTTAGCTTCACGGCAACCGATTCAGGCATGCCTTCACCTATGACCTTCAGTGTGAAGTGCCAAGTTTTGGCGTGAAGTAACGTTAGCTCCGGCTCCAGCGAGCTCCCTCCGGGCAACTGCCAGTTCTTTTTTGTGCCATTAAGATCAACTGCAACAAAAAGGCGCATCATTCAAGCCTCGCGCATCCTTCTTCGTCCCACGGCTGCCCGATTTTCTGCCGTGCCAGTATGATTATTTTATCCACTCTCATGGAACCAAAGTTATGGTTTTCCAGCTGTCTCACGTGCTTCAGCACGTCTTCCTTGACTTTGCCGCTTTTCACCATCGCTATCACGGAATGAGCTGGCGCATCCGGCGGGCCGAACTCCTGCCCAATAGCGGATTGTAGGTTTTGTAATCCCGGAGCTCCTGCCCACACGGTTTTTACATGACGATCATGAGGGAAAACCCCGATGCCCTTCACATCTATATTAAATGGGCAGAAATCGGCAACAGCTTTTTGCAATCTTTCCCGGACGTCTTTTTCTCCTTGCAGTCGTGCCAGTACTAAGCGCGGCTCTTTCACAGATACAACGCCGGGCAACTCTGCAAGCCGCTCTTGTACATAGGCCATTTTTTGTCTTATATGGGGGACCGTGTCTATGACCAGAAGATGCATGGTTATTTTTGGCAGGGGCCGGATATATAGGTGATATAACGTTGTTATGATGCCTTGATTTCCTGACCAACACCTATATGTGAGGGATAAAACGGCAAAATTCCCAGATTCCTCAAAATTCTGCATTTCCCAGTCATTTGAAGGCCCTAAAACCTTTAAACGTACAGATGTCCAATTTATTCGTTATGGGTAGAAAAAAAGGGTTTGACGGCAAGAAGATATCCGTAATAATATCCGCTCTGGCTAGGAATCCGGATGGAGTATGGCTAAGGCAGCTTTCCAGAGACACCGGCATCTCTGCGACTACAGTCAGTGCCTACGCAGGCGGCATACTTAAGCCTCTTCTTGAGGAGACAAGCCTTGGCGCAGGAGCCCGGCCCATGCTGCGGGTGATACGGTTGAAGCCGTACGTGCTCCAGAAGATAGCCGAAGGCCGTGGCATAAGCGAAATTCTGAAAATGTTGAAGATACTGGGCAGCGCAGAGCGCAATTAAAGGCTAAAAATAGCCTAAATTATTTCCAATAACCTAAATATAGGTTATTTTGTCCTAAATACATAAAAATTTAAATATGTTAGTTTTCTAAAACTCACAAAACTCTCACATTTTACTCACGCGGCCGTGAATATTCACGGGTGAGTTCGTGAAGTTCACGTGAACTTCACGAAGTTTTGATGAACTTCACGTGAAGTCCTGTGAACGTTCGTGAACATCTGTGAATATGCCGTGAACATCTCGTGAAGGTCTATGAAGTTCCATGAACAATAACACACATTTTGTGAAGGGTGTATGAACTTCACACGAATACCCTCACAATACACTTGCAGTAGATAAGGTAAATGCATCAGAAAGCTCACAAAGCATATGTATTCCTCTCAAAAACCGGAATATTAAGCCACAAATCCCCATAAATCTTAATCCAGCTTCACAGAATATTCACGGCTACTTCACAAAGTATTCACGCAACCTTCACGAACCCTTCACGGGATCTTCACAAGACCTTCACAGCCTTCACGTGAAGATGCCTGTGAACCTTCATGTTCACGTGAACTTCACAGATCTTCACATGAATTCATGCGCCAAAAAAGCGTGAACTTCACGGAAAACGGAAAGAACCTTGTGAAGGTGTTCGTGAACATGCCAAAAGTCGCGTGAAGGCCCGTGAAGTTCATTATACAAATCTTTTTAAGCCGTGAAACGGATATGAATAGATGCCCCCACCCGATGAAGACATAGCGGTCCCGGAAGCCGTTTTTACCGAGGAAAACCGCGCGGAAAACCCCCCACCGGAAGGCAAAAATAGCGTCATGGGCTGGCCCAAAAGGCTAAAAGACTGGGTAGCTGAAAACGGGTGGTCCGAGAGCCCTTTTACGTTCAGCATACGGCCTGAGCTTTACGTTGGATACGAAGAGCAGAAGGCAGCGCTTCTTTCCGTCATAGAAGAAAAGCATAATATTTCTTTGGTTACCGGCCCGACAGGCTCGGGCAAGACGACGCTTCTAAAATGGGCGGCACTGAACGTGCCGAAGAACTTTGACATCCTTTACGCAGGCAAGCCGCCGGCAAATACGCAGGAGCTCGTGGACATTTTTAACAACAAATACGGCGCGCCGTGGTTCCTGAGGCTCTTCATGCCTAACATAAAAAACCCGTATCAGATACCGGATTACCTGACAAAGAAGCTCCGGGGAAAGCATCTGGTATTCTTCCTGGACGAGGCGCACGAGGCCGAGCTGGAGATGCTGGAATGGATACGCGTTCTTAGCGATCAGGTGGACAACATGACCATAATATTATCCGGGCTGCCTGTGTTTGAGTCCAAGATACGCGACAAGCTTGAGACGCTCAGAAAAAGGATCGTGGCAAGGATAGAAGTGCTTTCGTTGACAAAGCCGGAGATGGAGCAGATGATAGCCATGCGCATAGAAAGCGTGGGCGGGAAGGGCCATGCCCCGTTTGCGCAGAACGCAATAGACGCCATATACGACAAGACCGGCGGGTTCCCGAGGGAGGTCCTGCGCGTCTGCACCGAGTTGATCAGCGCCGCCGCGCGGCAGGGGCGCTCTGCGATTACCGTGGACATGGTTTCCGCCCGCAAGGAAGAGGAAAAGAGCGTTTCCGTCAGTGCAATAGAGGCGCTAACCCCGATGCAACGGGACGTCATAGAGAGGCTCGCTTCCGGGCCAGCATCGCCCGGGGACATAGCGAACGGGATGTCCCTTGACAAGTACAAGTCGCGCCAGCACGCTGTGAGGAGCGTCAACAACATACTGATACGTATGATGGCGGACAAGATGGTCGAAAGGACAAGGAAAGACCGCGCTTTCGTATATCATCTTGCGCCCAAGCTAAAGACGCTGGTCGTCAAGGCGTAGTTGATGGGAAGCGGCGCCATACGCGGCATTACCGCCGTGAATCAGAATTTTGGTTATGGGCGTTGTCCAATAGCCCGGAAGAAACCAACCGGTTGTGTTCCATGCGATGCAATCGCAACATCTTGCGCCGAGTTACTATTTTTTTAGGCAAAGCCCGGCATATCCCTAACATAAAAAACCTATTTAAGATTGCGAGTGAATTATATAGCTATATAATTTGAGGTGATTTGATGGCTACAAGAGGAAGGGATCTTATAGGAAAAGTCATAGTTTCCGAGGAAACGGGCAGGAAATTCGGCACGGTTGGCGACTTGAATTTTGTGCCCGAATCCGGGGAACTTCTCAGCATCGTGATGGTGGAGCCGACAAGGCACTCGTCCGAGCTCAATCTCGAAAGGGATGAAGGAAGCAGGACGCTCGTGCCTTTTTCAGCGGTGAAGTCCGTAGGGGACTTCGTCATAATATCCGAGAAGGAAATAATCTAAGCACGCGCAAGTTTTTATTTTAAATTAATTGCAACAACAGTGAGTTGCAACATGGCCGTTGTGCGTTTGCAATATTCTTCGCCGGGCTCTTTAGAAACCCTTGAATAAAGCCGCAATGCGTCTTTACAGAAGCATTGCCAATTTTAACGGCATTTCCTTGCCATTTCTTCAGAGCCCTTCGGCGCATGGCAGAACCGTGAGCTGCGATGCAATTAAGAGCAGGGCACTTTCTTCACTTTTCCAGCGCTCTCTACTTCTTTAAACATTTTTCCAATATAGTTTACCGCATGATAAGCGACATGATAACGAAGCTTTCGGTCGATTCGGGCCTTGATGAAAGCGAGATAAAGGCACGGGTGCAGGAGAAGCAGGAGGAGCTGTCCGGCCTGATTTCCGAAGAGGGCGCTGTATACATAGTCGCCAAGGAACTGGGCATCCAGCTCCTGAAGAAGAAGGAACGGCTCTATATCGGCAGCATAGTTCCGGGAATGAAGAACGTGGACGTGGTGGGCAAGATAACAAGGATATTTCCGGCCCGCGAATTCAAGACAGACAAGGCCGAAGGCAAGGTCGTAAACGTCGTGATTGCCGATCATACGGGTTCCGTGAAGATGAGCCTCTGGAACGACGAAATTTCCATTCTTGGCGAAATCGAGCAGGGTGATGCCGTCCACTTCAAGGGGTTCTCAAGGGAAGGCTATGACGGCTATCCGGAACTGAGGATAGGAAGGTACGGCCTCATGCAGAAAAGCTCGGAAAAAGTGGACGCGGCCGAGGATGCGCCGGTTGTCTCGGAAAGATGCACGATAAAGGAACTGCAGGAAGGATACCGCCGGGAGGTGCGGGCGTGCCTCGTGCAACTGTTCAATTCCAACATGTTTTATCCTGTATGCTCCCAGTGCAGGGCGAGCCTGAAGGAAGCCAATGGCTTCAAGTGCGAGGAGCACGGCGAGGTGGCGCCGGAGCACAACGTCGTGGTTACCGGAATCATAGACGACGGTACAGAAAGCATACGGGCCGTTTTATTCAACGAGCAGGCAGAATTCGTGCTCGGCATGACGAAGAACGAGGCGAAGAGGATATTTGACATGAAGAAGGACCTCAAATACGTCTACGAAAAGGTGGAGCTTGGCAGGGAATACGTCTTCTCCGGCAAAGTGAGGCGCAACACTTACTTTGACAGGCTGGAATTCGTTGCAAGTTCCGTGAAGAACGCGGACGTGAAGGAGGAAATAGAGAGGCTGCTGCGGGCAGAGTCCGCTGAATAAAGAACGGTGATATGCATGGTGGAAGCGATTTCAATAGAGGATTTGCCTGGCATAGGCCCAAAGGGCGCGGAGAAGCTGAGGGAGGCCGGTTACGAGGATCTCATGAGCATAGCCGCGGCATCGGCCGGCGAACTCGTCAGCGCGTGCGAGATAGGGCAGGCCACTGCCGAGAAGATAATAGAGGCCGCCCGCGACAAGCTGGACATGGGCTTCAAGACAGCCGCCGATGTCATGGAAAAAAGGAAGGAGATAGGAAGGGTAAGCACGGGAAGCGAATCGCTTAACAAGCTTCTCGGAGGCGGCGTGGAAACGCAGGCAATAACCGAGGGCTTTGGCGCTTTCGGTTCCGGCAAGTCGCAGCTCGGCTTCCAGCTTTCAGTCAACGTGCAGTTGCCCAAGGAAAAGGGTGGGCTGAACGGCACTTGCATATTCATAGATACCGAGAGCACGTTCCGTCCCGAGAGGATAGTGCAATTGGCGCAGGCGCAAGGCCTAGACGCCAACAAGGTTCTCAAGAACATATTCGTGGCCAAGGCCTACAATTCCGACCATCAGGTCGTGCTCGTGGAGAAGGCGCGCGACATAATCAAGGACAGGAACGTCAAGCTTATCGTCATAGATTCCATGATGTCCCACTTCCGTTCCGATTATTCCGGCAGGGGCGAGCTCGCGCCACGGCAGCAGAAGCTGAACAGGCACCTGCATTCCCTGCAGAAAATAGCCGACTCGTTCAACGTTGCGATATACATGACGAATCAGGTCATGGCAAGGCCCGACATGCTTTTTGGAGACCCAACGACGGCAATCGGCGGGCATATTTTGGGCCACGCCTCGACCTACAGGATGTACCTGAGAAAGAGTAAGCAGACCAAGCGGGTTGCGCGCCTGATTGATTCGCCGAACCTGCCGGAAGGAGAGGCCGTATTCAGCGTCACCGAAGACGGCATCAGGGACTGAAAATAAAAACTTCGGGAGGAAAAGATAACATGGCAGTGAATTATCGCGGCGTGTCAACGCAGGAACAGGCGGCCTCCTATTCTGGCCGACACATCGGGATTATGCGGGATAGAGTTCCGGGCAATATAGTAGATGGCATTAGTTTTTAGACATTCCAATGTCATTTACATATTAGCTAAGACAGAATTTTGCCCGAATACTTCTGACATTTGCCATAGATTACATATCTTGCACTTTCGGTCGTGCTAAGATCGCTGGACGAACAAAGATGATCACTTTGATGATTTTTCCTTTACAAGCTTCTCAGCCATTTTGACGTCCTGCTTCATGACCGTGCTTCTGCCTGCATGGCGGGCGAGATTCCATGCTTCCCCAGCTATTTTTAGAGAGCGCTCTTCCATTTTGGATATAAGCGCCTCGGCGGCTTTGTCCGCGACGCGCTTCGCTCCTGCCTTAAAGAAAAGCCTTCTTATCGGCTGTAGCGTGAGTTCGGCCATATAGAAATTAACGGCACGAACAATATTTAAAATCCTCTCTTCAAGTAGAATCATGAAGCAGGACAAAGCCAATGCCCATGCGCAGAAATGGATGAAGGCAGGAGTCGTTTCCGGCGCGGCCGCGTATGCGTTAGTAGGAGTCGTCGGCACGACAGTTCCGGCGCTGCTTTATCAAGGATTAACGCTGGTTCAGGTGCTCGTATGGACGCTTTTTAGCCTGCCGTCCGGCATGCTATACGCGGCTGTGCAGGGCTTGTTCGTATCCATGATAGTCCTTTTCTTTGGCGCAAGGATTCCGGGCTCTACTGTTTTCAGAAAAGCCCTCGTGGCGTCCGCGGCGTTTTTCATAATCAGCGGAGTTGCCGCGATTATCTCTATCGTGGGCATGGCGTACGCTCAATCGGCGGGCATGGGGCTTGCGGAATATGTGTATAATTATCTCTTTTCCCTGACATTGAACGGCGTCTGGTGCGTCGTTTACTCCCTTCTGCTTGCCCGCCTTCTTCGGTAAGAATGTTGAGGCTTGAATAATTATATAGCGAAATATATGGCAAAACACATATATCGGATATTTAAGCAGGCTCGTGCATAATCTGTGCATGAGCGTAAAGAACGAGCTTGAATATTTATTTCTGCGCAAGAAGCCGGTCAGGCTTCTCATGTGCATAAAGATGGGGAACGCAAAGTACGTTTCCGTTCTTGCGAAGGAAACGGACTGCACTTATTCTCATACAGTGAAGCTGCTTGAAATGTTTGAACAAATGGGGCTCGTGGAATTTGACAAGGAAGGCCGGATCAAGTACGTGAAGCTCACAAAGGACGGCGAGGAGCTGGCAGACAGCTTCGAGGCGGTTCTCCGCAAGTTCTCAAAGCTTAAGCCCAGGGGAACGAAATGAAAGGGCAGGGGTGTGGCTGTTGCCTTAGCGAGGCCACAAGAGCCATGACAATGTGGGTGCGCAGCATAAACTCGATTCCGAGAAAAGACGGATTCGTTCTTGACAGCATAAATTATTATCAGAGGCATATAGATCCACAGATAAAGAAGGACATGGGTGTCAAGAAGATATGCACGTTCACGCCGACGTGCTCCCAGTACGCAAAGGCCGCAGTGAAGAAGAACGGTCCGCTGCTCGGTATGCTCATGGGCGCTTTGCGCATCGCGCGCTGCAATCCAATAACAGGCGGCGGCTACGATCCTGCCTGAAAAGCTTATATATCCGCCTTCTCAATCTATTCTATGTGCTCCAATTGCATTGCGTATTCGGTGTTCGGAGCTCTTGCATTGGTCCTTCTCGTAAGCGGGATAGGACAGCAGT